>NZ_JAPFCG010000091.1:0-387 GCF_026240995.1 Pseudomonas sp. DCB_BI
TGGTGATGGTGGTGTGAGGAGACGGTGACCTGGGTTCCCTGGCCCCAGTAGTCATAGGAACTACCGGCCCCAGGGTAAGTATACTGTGTACTTGCTGCACAGTAATAAACGGCCGTGTCCTCAGGTTTCAGGCTGCTCATTTGCAGATACACCATGTTCTTGGAGTTGTCTCTGGAGACCGTGAAACGACCCTTCACGGAGTCTGCATAGGATGTGGTACTACCGCTGTAACCAATACCTGCTACAAGTTCACGTTGCTCTCCGGGAACCTGGCGGAACCAGCCCATTGTACGGGTGCGTCCAGAGGCTGTACAGGAGAGTCTCAGAGAGTCCCCAGCCTGCACCAATCCTCCCCCAGACTCCTGCAGCTGCACCTGGGCCATGGCC
>NZ_JAPFCG010000092.1:0-387 GCF_026240995.1 Pseudomonas sp. DCB_BI
TGGTGATGGTGGTGTGAGGAGACGGTGACCTGGATCCCCTGACCCCAGTAGTCATAGGATTTAGAGTCGCCAGGGAAACTGAATTGCCAACTTGCTGCACAGTAATAAACGGCCGTGTCCTCAGGTTTCAGGCTGTTCATTTGCAGATATAGCGTGTTCTTGGAGTTGTCTCTGGAGACCGTGAAACGACCCTTCACGGAGTCTGCATAATACGTGGTAGCACCGCTCCAACCAATACCTACTATAAGTTCACGCTGTTTCCCTGGAGGTTGGCGGAACCAGCCCATTGTACGGGTGCGCCCGGAGGCTGCGCAGGAGACACTCAGAGAGCCCCCAGCCTGCACCAATCCTCCCCCAGACTCCTGCAGCTGCACCTGGGCCATGGCC
>NZ_JAPFCG010000093.1:0-386 GCF_026240995.1 Pseudomonas sp. DCB_BI
TTCGTATGTATTCAAATATATCCTCCTCACTATTTTGATTAGTACCTATTTTATATCCATAGTTGTTAATTAAATAAACTTAATTTAGTTTATTTATAGATTTCATTGGCTTCTAAATTTTTTATCTAGATAATAATTATTTTAGTTAATTTTATTCTAGATTATATATGATATGATCTTTCATTTCCATAAAACTAAAGTAAGTGTAAACCTATTCATTGTTTTAAAAATATCTCTTGCCAGTCACGTTACGTTATTAGTTATTGTGTCATTGTAACAGTTGTTTTGTAGGAGTGGCTGCTGATTTTTCTTGATTACTTACTTCAAAATCAGAAGTCGTTTTTCCCTCTTTGATATATCCAATATAAGTGTAACCTGAAATCTCA
>NZ_JAPFCG010000019.1:0-145495 GCF_026240995.1 Pseudomonas sp. DCB_BI
AGATTTCCCACACCGAGAAGTCGAAGGCATAGGAGTGGAACAGGCTCCACACGTCGTCGCTGCCGAAGCGGAAGTCGGCGTCGGTGGCCGTGAACAGGCGCAGCACGTTGCGCTGCGGCAGCAGCACCCCCTTGGGCTTGCCGGTGGAACCGGAGGTGTAGATCACATAGGCGAGGTTGTCCGGGCTGACGGTGACCGGCGAGCAGGCCAGTGGGTCGGCCTGGCTGCTGTCATCGTTGCTTTCCAGGCTGAGCACGCGCACGCCTGCCGGCACCGGCAGGCTGGCCAGCACCTGGGGCTGGGCCAGCACGCGCTGCAGGCCGCTGTCTTCGATCATGTAAGCCAAACGGTCGGCCGGGTAGGCCGGGTCCAGCGGCACATAGGCACCGCCAGCCTTGAGAATGGCGAAGATGCCAACGACCATGTCCAGCGAGCGCTCGGCAGCCAGGCCGACCAGCACGTCAGGCCCGACCCCGTCGTCGACCAGGCGCCGGGCCAGGGCGTTGGCACGCTGGTTGAGCTGGGCATAGCTCAGGGCCTGGCCCTCGCAGGTGACGGCGATGGCATCGGGGGTGCGCTGTACCTGGGCCTCGATGCGGCTGTGCAGGGCCTGATCGGCCGGGTGCTCGGCGGGGGCCGGGTTCCACTGGGCGAAGGTGGCCTGCTGTTCCGGCGTGCCCAGCATGTCGAGCTCGCCCAGCCGTTGTTCGGGCCCCCGGGCCATGGCCAGCAGCAGGTTCTGCCAGTGCCGGGCCATGCGTTGCACGGTGGCGTGGCTGAACTGGCTGCAGTCGTATTCGAGGCTGAAGCCAAGGCCATCGGCTGCGTATTCAAGGTCGATGCCGACCAGGCATTTGGCCTGGGCGCTGGCGGTATCGAGGAAGTCCAGCTGCAGTGGGCCCAGGGCCAGCGGGCCGCTGGCAGTCCCCGCCACGCGCCAGTTGAACAGGGCCTGGAACAACTGGGTGGGTAGCACCTGGCCGTTGTGCTGCAGCGTCTCCAGGTACAGCTCCATCGGGTAGTCGCTGTTGCTCAGGGCCGCAATAGACTGCTCGCGCAGGTTTTGCAGCAGGGTCTGCACGGATTGCTGCGGGTCGAGTTCGGCGCGGTAGATCTGGGTGCTGACGAAGAACCCTACCAACTGCTGGGTTTCGCTGCGGTTGCGCCCGGCGCTGGGCACGCCGAGGGTGAATTGCCGCTGGCCGCTGTAGCGGCCCAGCAGCACCTGCCAGGCGGCCAGGGCGATGACGAAGGGTTGCACGCCTTGCTGCCGGCTGAGCTGCTGCAGGGCCCGGAACACCTCGGCGTCCAGCTGCAGGCCATGGTAGCGGGCACTGGTGCCCTCGGGCGGTGCGTCAGCGCAGCGCGGGTCGACGTCACCCGGCAACATCAACGGCTGCAGTTCGTCACCCAGCCGGGTATGCCAGTAGCGGGCAGACGCTTTGCACTCGTCGCTTTGCAGGTAGGCCTGGCGTTGCCAGATGGCGTAATCGGCATACTGGATGGCGGGCCGTTGCAGCTTGCAGGCTCCCTGGGCGGCTGCCTGCGAATAGGCGCCGAGCAGGTCCTGCAGCAGGATCGGATTGGACCAGGCGTCTGAAACGATGTGGTGCATGTTCAGCAGCAACACATGCTCGTCACCTTGTACTTTCACCAGCCGGGCCCGGATCAGGGGCGCCTTGCCGAGGTCGAACGGTGCCAGCGCATCCGCTTCGATGAGCCGCTGCAATGCATGAGGGCGTTGCGTGGCGGGCATGGCGGTCAGGTCGTCGCAGGGCATTTCGAGGCGTGCGTCGGCTTCGACGAACTGCTGCGGTATCCCCTCGACCTCGGCGAACCTGCTGCGCAGGATGTCATGGCGGTCGACCACCGCCTGCAAGGCCATGGCCAGGTGCTGGTCATGCAGTTCACCCTTCAGTGACAGTGCCCGTGGCAGGTTGTACGCCGCGCTCTGCGGGTTGAACTGCTGCAGGTACCACAGGCGCTGCTGGGCGAAGGAGAGGGGGGCTGGCCCGGCGCTCTCGCGTGGTGTTATCCGGTCGGGTTCAGGCAGCTCATCCTGGAGGAGGGCGAGCAAGGCGTCGTCCAGCAAGTCTTCAGCGAGCGAGTCGGCATCCAGTGATTCGTGCATGGCGGTCCCTGTGGCAGTCGAGGCGAAGGACAGCAGCATGGGGGCCGGCCTTGCCGGCGAATGGCCGCTGCCCTCTGGAGAGGTGTATGGCCAGTAAACGAGCCGCCGCACGGCAAATTTACCGGCGGGCGCGTGGGTGACGGGGCGGGTGGGCAGGCCCCGGCCAGGGTTGTAGCCGACCTGGTCGGGGCGAGGGATGCAGCCGGTCAGGCCGGCTGGGCTGCGGTGCGAACCTTGCCGCTGTCCATGTGTACCAACTGGTCGGCAATATCGAAGTAGCGGTCGTCGTGGGAGATGACGATGATGGTCTTGCCCAGGCGCTTGAGGTCCGGCAGCAGCTCTGTGTAGAAGATGCGGCGGAAGGTTGGGTCCTGATCGGCTGCCCACTCGTCGAACACCAGTACCGGGCGCTGCTCCAGCCAGGCGCTGATCAGTGCCAGGCGCTTGCGTTGCCCAGTGGACAGGTCGGTGGTGGTGAAGGCGCCGTCGCGTACGCTGACCTTGTGCGCGATCTCCAGGCGTTGCAGGTATTGGGTCGCATCGTCGGGGATTTGCTGGTCACCCTGGACCACGTCGTCGAACAGGTAGTAGTCGGCGAAAATGGTGGTGAACAGCTGCCGGTAGTCATCCCGGTCAAGCACCGACACCGGCTGGCCATCCAGCAGGATGTCCCCACTGTGCGGCGCATACAGGCCAAGCAGCAGCTTGATCAACGTGGTCTTGCCACAACCGTTCTCGCCGACGATGAACACGACGTCGCCCTGGTTGATCGTGAGGTTCACCGGGCCCAGGCGAAACGGCGTGCTGCCCTCGACGGCCGGAAATGCGTACTGCACATTGCGCAGCTCCAGGCTGGTGATGGTCTGGCGCGGTGCGCCTTGGCCGTCGAGCAGCAGGTTCGGTTCGGGCGAGGAAAACTGCTCTGACAGCTCGGCAATGCGCTGGAATGCCACCTGTGCCTTGCTGACCAGCGGCAGTACGCTGACCAGATGGTCCAGTGGGCCTTTCATGTACAGCAGCACCAGCACGAAACCGGTCATTGCGGCCTGATCGACGCTTGTCCAGGTGCTTTGCAGCGCCAGGGCCAGGCCGATGACGATGAAGAACAGCGTCGAGCCGAACGTCTTGGCCAGGATGTAGGTATTGACTGCCTTGATCTGGATGGCGCTGATCCGCTCGCTGATCCCCTGGATATGCCGGGTGAACATGCGATACCGGCGTGGCCGGTGTATGCGCAGCTCCTTGGCGCCCTGGGCAATGGCGTTGTAATGCTTCTGCAGGTCGTCCTCGGCCTCGCGGGCGGTGTTGAACCCCTTGATGCCGCGCGTGCGGGCGATGACCTGGGCGGTGATGCCGGCGCCCAATGCCAGCAGCATCAGCAGGAACAGCGGGCCGGACAATGTTGCCAGGTAGCCCATGCAGCCCAGCGTCACCGCCAGCGAAATGGTCAGGGGGGCGAAGGCGAACGAGAAATCGCTGATGGTATCGATATCGTGGGTCAGCACCGGGATCAGGCGGTGGCTGCGATAGCGCTCGATCTGCTCGATGGGCGCCGAAAGCACTTTTTCGCCCAGCTCTTTGCGCAGTTTGGCGATGATCTTCTGGCCAACGAAGTTGGTGCCCATGTCGGAGAAGATGCTGCTGAGCAGGGTGAGCACGCAAAGGCTGGCGAATAACCACAGCACGGCATGGGTCAGCCCTGCTTCGCTGTTGAGGGCGCGGTTGATGGTGGCCAGCAGCGTGGTGACGCTGAAGCCGCCGAGGATGCCCAGCAGGGTGGACACCAGCACGATGGGCCAGAACGGCTTGAGCAACTGGGCAAGCTCGCGGGTCGCGCTGAGCGGTTTGCGAATCATGGGGAAGTCTTCTCCAGGCGGATCAAAGGACGTGGTCATCAAAGAAGGCTTCACGCTCCAGGCGCAGCAGGGCGGCTTTCTTGTGGGCCAGTTGAATGTCCTTCAGGTGGCCGAACCCCTGGGACTTGAGGAAGTCGATCTGGCGGGTATGGTCGATGCGCGGCTCGCCGAGGATGCGCTGGGTGCGGGGGTCATCGAGGAACATGTAATGCATCAGCGAACGGAACCAGCCGCGCAGTTTGCCAATGCCCTGGTGCTTGGGCTCGCCGATCACCACATGCCAGCCACGGTCGTAGTCGGCGACGTCGTAGTAGGGTGCGATGCGGTCTTCCTTGCACCAGTACACTTCAAAGTAGGCGAAGGGTTCGTCATCGAAGCAGCCGATCAGCGGGTGCACGCGCGGGTCGTCGAGCATTTCGCGAATGTATTGCGCATGTTCTTCCGGGGTGCCGGTCTGCTCCCAGAAGAACGCGACTTGCTCCAGGTTCATCCAGCGGTTGAAGGCTGCAAGGTCTTTCACCGGGTCGATGGTGCGCAGTGAAAAGGTGGTGTTCAGCTTCGGCAGGTGGCGTCGATAGACTTCGCCCGCCGGTTTTGGCGGGCGTTGCGGGTGGCGTTTTTCGCCGCTGAAGCAGTAACGCGGGGCCGTGTGCACGCTGGCCGGCTCACGAAGCCATGGCAGGGGTTGCTGCCAGAAGGTCTGGCGGGTGCAGCGCAGGGCAAGCTGGCCTTGGTCGTCGACCTGCCAGTGATCGAAAATGCCTTCACGTACCGCACGCACGGCAAATTCCCGGTCGCCAGGAACCCGCACAGTCACCTGGTCGCATTGTTTGCGGTGGCAGAAACGGGTCGCCAGTACCGCCAGCATCGCGCTGGCCGGGAACGCAGGCGGAAGTGGCTCGAAGACGATACTGTGGTCGACCTCCCGGTAGGGGATGGCGGCGCTGCTGTCGAGGCGCAGGCTGCCGCTCTCTGGCGTTTCATCCTGGGCGCTGGCTTTGCGGCCATCGGCCAGGATCAGACTGAAAGAGGGTGCGTTCATAGGGCTTCCTGTGAGGGGGCGGGTGCGACTTATCGGGTGCTGTCCATGGATAAAGACGAACCGCACCTGCCGATGTTTAAGCGCCGGGTGCGGCACCTGGTTCAGCGCCAGCGACCTGCCAGCCGCCGCCCAGGGCCTTGTACAGGGCGATGCTGCCCATGACCCGCTTGAGGCGCAGTTGCACATCCTCGTCCTGAGCCTGGTACAGGGTGCGTTGGGTCTGCAGGACGGTCAGCAGGTCCTCGGCGCCCGCCTGGTAGCGGCTTTCGGCAATGTCGAAGGCTTTGCGCGCGTGTTGCAGTTCGATCGCCTGCCAATGCAGTTGCCGGTCGATGCCGTCCAGGGTATTGAGGGCCTTTTCCACATCGCTGAAACCGGCCAGGATGGCACCGCGGTAGTCCTGCAGCAGTTCGTCCTGGGCTGCCACCGCTTTGTCGCGCTCGGCGCCCAGTCGGCCGTTGTCGAACACCGGGGTAACCAAGCCTGCGGCGAGGCTGGTGAAGGGGTTGCGCAAGACGTCCGGGAAATGATCGGCGCCGCTGCCGACGATCAGCGTCAGGTTGAGTTTGGGCAGCATCGCCGCGCGGGCTACCCGCACATTGGCCTGAGCCGCCGCCAGCCTGGCCTCGGCATTGGCGATATCCGGCCGTCGGCTGATCAGTTCGCTGGGCAGGCCCGCATCGATCGAGGGCCAGTTGAGCTGTTCAAAGCGCGTGTTGCCCAGTTGCAGGTCCTGCACCGGCTGCCCGACCAGGGTCGCCAGGGTGATCAGGGCTTCCCGGGCCTGTTGTTGGTACAGTGGGCGTTGCCGTTGCTGGGCGGCGACCAGGCTTTGTTGCTGGGCCAATTCCAGTGCCGTGGCCGAGCCTGCATCGAAGCGGGTTTGCACCAGTTGCAGGACACGCTCGGCATTGGCCAGGTTAAGGTCGGCAATCCGCCCCTGCTGCTGGAAGGCCAGCGCCTGCATGTAGCTGTCGGCAACCTTGCCGAGCAAGGTCAGTTCAACGGTCGCGCGGTCGAACTCACTGGCTTGCAGGTTGTGCAGGGCACTTTCGCGCGCTGCCGCGTTGCCGCCCCAGAAGTCCACCTCGTAGCTGGCCTTCAGGGCCACATCCAGGTAGTGAGTGGTGCGCTGGGTCGGGCTGGAATTCAGCTGGCTGTAGCCCTCGCCGTGCTGCAGGCGCTCGCGGTTGGCGTTGGCTGCCCCGGTCACCTCAGGCAGCAAGGGGCCGCCGGCAATGACCGCATCGGCCTGCGCCTGGCGAACCCGGGCCATGGCCGCACCGACTTCGACGCTGTCGGTGCGGGCTTGCTCCACCAGTTGGTTCAGTGTCGGGCTGCCGAACGACTGCCACCAGCCGGTCAAGTTGCGGGGTGGCGCCTCGGGCGTGGCTGCCTGCCAGCGGGCCGGGGCAGGCACGCCGTGTTGCGGCGGCAGTGCAGGGGTGGCGCAGGCGCTCAGCAGCAGGCAGGCGCCCAGCAGGGGCAAGGGTTTGATCAACGTTGGGGTACTCATACGCTGGTAAGGGCGGCCACCGGGTCGAGCCGGGCAGCCTTGCGGGCGGGCATGAAGCCGAACGCGATACCGGTGACCACGGCGCAGCCGAAGGCACCCATGGCGGCGGGCAGCGAGAAGGCGACGGCGACCTGGCCGAGGCTCAGGGCGCCGCCAATCAGCAATGCCAGGGCGATGCCGCTGACGCCGCCGACCATGGTCAGCATCACGGCTTCGGTAAGGAACTGGCGCAGGATGTCGCGCTGGCGCGCGCCGGTGGCCATGCGGATACCAATTTCCCGTGTGCGCTCGCGCACGGTCATCAGCATGATGTTCATCACCCCGATGCCGCCCACCAGCAGCGAAATGGCGGCAATGGCGCCCAGCATCAGCGACAGTGCGTTCTGCGTTTTGGCTTCGGCCTGGATCATCGCCGCATTGTTGGTGAGTTCGAAGTCGGTTACACCGTTGTGCAGTTTCAGCAGCAACTGGTCGATGACCTGCTCGGTCTGCTTCACCTGGCGCGCATCTGCAGCGGCGATCACCACGTATTCCGGGGCCTGGTTGCCGAACAGGCGCACGCTGGCGGTGGTGTAGGGCACCATCACCCGGGCATCGGCATCCTGGTCGCCAGAGCTGGCGCCCTTGCCGGCCAGCACCCCGATGACCTGGAACGGTGCGTTCTCGATGAGAATGTACTGGCCCACCGGGTTGCGGTCGGCAAACAGTTTTTCCCGGGTCTTTTCGCCAATTACCGCCACTGCCGCGCCGGCGGCTTCGTCGGCCTCGGTGAAGAAGCTGCCTTGCACGACCGGCCAGTTGAATATCTGCGGGAAGTAGGTGTTGGAGCCGCCTACATACAGCTTCAGGTCCTGGTTGCCATAGCGTACGCCGGCCTTGCCGCCATTGACGGGCATGATCATGCGTACCTGGGGCAGGGTGGCGATGGCGCGGGTGTCGTCCAGGGTGATGATGCCTTCCGGCGCCCTGGGGGCGGGTGGCTTGCCGTTGAGGTAGATGATGTTGGAGCCGAAGGCGCCCATCTGGGCCATGACCTGGCGCTTGCTGCCTTCACCCACTGCCAGCATGACGACCACCGACGCCACGCCGATGATGATGCCAAGCAACGTCAGTGCGGTGCGAAAGCGGTTGATCCACATCACCCTCCATGCCGCCTTGACGGCGTCCAGCAGTTCGCCTTTCCAGGCACCGTTGTGCTCGCTGCCGTCGTTCAGGCGTTGGCGCAGGTCAACGGCCTGCAGCGCGCTGGTCTTGGGTGTGGAAACGGGCCGTGGCTCAGGCTGGGCCTGGTCGCTGATGATTTGGCCATCGCGGATTTCGATGATGCGCTTGGCCCGTGCGGCGACTTCCCGGTCGTGGGTGATGAGGATCACCACATGGCCCTGGCTGGCCAGTTCGTCGAGCAGGGCCATGACTTCGGTACCGCTGCGGCTGTCGAGGGCGCCGGTGGGTTCGTCTGCCAGAATGATATGGCCACCGTTCATCAGCGCGCGGGCTATCGATACGCGTTGTTGCTGGCCGCCAGACAACTGGTGCGGGCGATTACCGGTACGTTCGGCCAGGCCCAGGCGGGTCAGCAGGGCATGGGCGCGTGCGTGGCGCTCGGCGGCAGGCGTGCCGGCATAGATCGCCGGCATTTCGACGTTTTCCTGGGCGGTGCCGGAGGCAATCAGGTGATAGCCCTGGAACACGAAACCGAAGGCTTCACGCCGCAGCCAGGCGAGTGCGTCACTGTCCAGGCTGGCCACCTGTTCACCCGCGAACAGGTAGTCGCCACTGGAGGGGCGGTCCAGGCAGCCGAGGATGTTCATCAGCGTAGATTTGCCTGAGCCAGAGGTACCGACAATGGCGACGAATTCACCGGCATGGATGCTCAGGTCGATGCCACGCAAGACCTCGATTCGCGGTGTATCGACGCCGCCATAGCCTTTGCGGATATCGCGCAGCTCAATCAGGGGAACCGGCATTCACCCTCCTGCACTGAGCAAGGGGCTGATCAGCAGGTGGTCACCTTCTTCCAGTCCTTCGAGAATCTGCACGCGCAGGCGGTCGCTGATGCCGGTGCGCACTTCGCGATTTTCAATGGCGCCTTGTTTCGTCAGTACCTGTGCCAGCCTAAGATCGGGCTGCTTGCCCGGGTTGAGCGCGGAAATCGGGGCGGTCAGCACGTTGTGCGCGCGGTCAGCGACGAAGAACACCTGGGTGGTCATTTCCGCCATCAGGGCGCCGTCGGCGTTGTCGACGTCCAGCAAGACCGTATACAGCACCACGCGGCCATTGCTTTTGCTGGCCGGGCTGCCGCTGCCCTGGTTGGCATGCTCCAGCGGCTTGGGCGGCACCGGCAGGATCTGCCGCACCCTGCTGCTCCAGCGCCGGGTGCCGCCGCTAAGGGTGGTGAAATAGGCGTGCATGCCGGGTTTGACATGGCCGATGTCCGCTTCCGAGACCTCTGCCCAGACGGTCATCGGTGACAGCTTGGCAATGCGCAGGATCAGCGGTGTTTGCTGCTGGGCGTTGAGTGTCTGCCCCTCGCGGGCATCCAGTGCGACCACAGTGCCACTCATGGGCGCATAGATGCGTGTGTAACCCAGTTCGGCCTGGTCGCTGCGCAGGCTGGCCTGGGCCTGGCGAATCTGCGCCTTGATCATGTCGATGCGCGCCTGGGTGGCCTTGAGTTCGGCACGCGCCGTTTGCACGTCCTCTTCGCGCGTGGCCCCGCCTGCCGCCAGGCTCTGCTGGCGCTCGGCCTTTTGCCGGGCCAGCTCATGCTGGGCACGTTGCTCTTGCAACTGTGCCTGCAGGTTCTCGACCGAGTAGCGTCCCGCGTCCAGCTTGGCCTGTTGCGTGGATGGGTCGATTTCGACCAGCAGCTGGCCTTCTTGCACGGCGTCGCCGACCTCGACCTTGATGGCGCGGATCTGCCCGGATGCCTGGGCGCCGACATCCACATAGCGGCGCGGCTGCAACGTGCCGATGGCGGTCACGCTGCTCTCGATATCACCCCGGCTGACAGTGACGGTGTTCAGGCCGTCGTGGCTGGGCGGCATGATCTGCCAGGCACTCACGGCCAGCAGCGTTGCCAGGCCAAATACGATGATCAGGGCCCGGCGGGCCAAGGGGGGACGATTCATGCAGGGTTCCGGCCAAAGTGAATTCCTCCGAGACGCGTCGCGGGGTTGTCCTTTGAACGAGAAGTAGCCTGCAAAATTTACTGCGCGGCATGCCGCAGGTGTTGAAAGTTGCCGGTGCCGCGTTAACTGTCTGATTAATCGATTAAGCTACAACTAGCAGAAACAAAAAAACCCGACAGGTGTCGGGTTTTTTTGTGAGCTTACATTACTGCTTGGCAGGTTCTGCCGGAGTAGCTGGCGCGGCTTCCGGAGCCGGAGTAGCCGGTGCGGCTTCTTCGGCAGCCTTCTGCTCGGCTTCGGCCTGATCTTTGGCAGCTTCGGCGTTTTCCTTGGCTGCTTCGTTCATTTTATCCTGAGCTTCGCCCATTTTTTCCTGGGCTTGCTCGGCGTGTTGCTGTGCGTCCTGGGCTTTGTCTTCGCTCGCTTTATCGCAAGCGGCCAGGCCCATGGCAGCGGCCAGCATCAGAGCAAAAGCAAAAGGTTTACGCATGGGGGTGTTTCTCCTTGGTGGAATAAGTGACTTGTTCCTTCGATGCAACTACGCGGAATAAGTTCCGCGAAGATTACAGATATATAACGTACCGTTCTACATAGACTTTTCAATAAATTTATGCCGCTGCGACAAAGCGGGTGGAAGCTGCCAATGAGCGATTCAACCTTGATGGCCATGGCCGAGCGTTTTCTCTCGGCGTTGAAACATTGCCAGTTATTGCAAATGCGTGTGGCGCAGGCGGATGGCGATGGCATGACCCTGGTCCTGCCGTGGTCGCCGGCCATTGTCGGCAACCCGCAAACTGGCGCCGTGCACGGCGGCGCGCTGACCACCCTGCTGGACACTACCTGCGGCATGGCCACCTTGTGCGTGTTGCCGCGTTTCGAAGTGTGCCCCACGCTGGACCTGCGCATCGACTACATGCACCCAGCCGAGGCCGGCAAGGACATCTATGGCCACGCGCAGTGCTACCGGGTTACCCGCGACGTGATCTTTACCCGTGGCAGCGCCTACCAGGACGACCCCGACCAACCCATCTGCCAGGTGGTGGGCACGTTCATGCGCCTGGGCCAGGAGATCAAGGGCGGCATCCGTTTCGGCAACAGCCTGAAGGAGGGCGGGGCATGATTCCGCACGCGGTTCGCCAGCAGCTCAACGCAGCCCACGCGGTAGGCGACTATCGACCACTGCTGGCGCTGATTCCCTACGCCGGCTTGATCGGCATCGAATGCGAGCGCCAGGGCGAAGACCTGCTGTTCCGCCTGCCGGCCAGCCAGGACAACATTGGCAACCCGCTGCTGCCGGCTATTCATGGCGGGGTGATCGCCGGCTTCATGGAGCTGTCGGCAGCGTTGTACCTGCTGATCTACAGCGAGAGCGCCAGCATTCCGAAGATCATCGATTTTTCCATCGACTACCTGCGCGCCGGGCATTTTCGCGATACCTACGCCCAGTGCCAGTTGTGGCGCCAGGGCCGACGCGTGACCAACGTGGCCATCACCGCCTGGCAGGGTGACAGGCAATCACCAATCGCCACGGCCCGTGCGCATTTCAAGATCGAGCCGGAAAAGCCCTTGAAATCATCCGGGCAGCCCCCATCTGCATGACATCCGCCTTGACGCAGGCCAGACCGGCCGCCAGGCGCCACTGCCATCAGATCGGAGTTTTGAAGACCATGAGTGTGGAGACTCAAAAAGAAACGCTTGGCTTCCAGACCGAGGTAAAGCAACTGCTGCACCTCATGATCCATTCCCTGTACTCGAACAAGGAGATCTTCCTGCGGGAACTGATCTCCAACGCCTCCGACGCTGCCGACAAGCTGCGTTTCGAAGCCCTGTCCAAGCCTGAACTGTTCGAAGGCGATGCCGACCTCAAGATTCGCCTGAGCTTCGACAAGGACGCCGGTACCGTCACCCTCGAGGACAACGGCATCGGCATGAGCCGCGAAGACGTCATTGCCCACTTGGGCACCATTGCCAAGTCCGGCACTGCCGACTTCATGAAGAACCTCACCGGCGACCAGAAGAAGGACTCGCACCTGATCGGCCAGTTCGGCGTGGGCTTCTACTCCGCGTTCATCGTTGCCGACAAGGTCGACGTGTACAGCCGCCGTGCCGGCCAGCCAGCGGCCGAAGGTGTGCACTGGTCGTCGCAAGGCGAGGGCGAATTCGAAGTCGCCACCATCGACAAGCCACAGCGCGGTACCCGTATCGTCCTGCACCTGAAGAAGGACGAGCAGGAATTCGCCGACGGCTGGCGCCTGCGCAACGTGGTCAAGAAATACTCCGACCACATCGCCCTGCCGATCCAGCTGCCGAAAGAGCAAGCTGCCGCCGAAGGTGAAGAGCAGCCGGCCGAAGAGTGGGAAACCGTCAACCGCGCCAGCGCCCTGTGGACCCGTTCGCGCACCGAGGTGAAGGACGAGGAGTACCAGGAGTTCTACAAGCACATCGGCCATGACTTCGAGAACCCGCTGGCCTGGAGCCACAACAAGGTAGAAGGCAAGCTCGAATACAACTCGCTGCTGTATGTGCCGGCCCGTGCGCCGTTCGACCTGTACCAGCGTGAAGCGCCACGCGGCCTGAAGCTGTATGTGCAGCGCGTGTTCATCATGGACCAGGCCGAGTCGTTCCTGCCGCTGTACCTGCGCTTCATCAAGGGCGTGGTCGACTCCAATGACCTGTCGCTGAACGTGTCGCGTGAAATCCTGCAGAAAGACCCGATCATCGACTCGATGAAGACCGCGCTGACCAAGCGCGTGCTGGACATGCTGGAGAAGCTGGCGAAAAACGAGCCTGAGCAGTACAAGGGCTTCTGGAAAAACTTCGGCCAGGTGCTGAAGGAAGGCCCGGCCGAAGACTTCGCCAACAAGGAAAAGATCGCCGGCCTGCTGCGCTTCGCTTCCACCCACGATGACAGCGGCGAGCAGAGTGTTGCCCTGGCTGACTACCTGGCCCGCGCCAAGGAAGGCCAGGACAAGATCTACTACCTCACCGGCGAGTCGTACGCACAGGTCAAGAACAGCCCGCACCTGGAGGTCTTCCGCAAGAAAGGCATCGAAGTGCTGCTGCTGACCGACCGCATCGACGAGTGGCTGATGAGCTACCTCAACGAGTTCGACGGCAAGGCCTTCGTAGACGTCGCCCGTGGCGATCTGGACCTGGGCAAGCTGGATTCGGAAGAAGACAAGAAAGCCCAGGAAGAAGTGGCAAAAGACAAGGAAGGCCTGGTCGAGCGCCTTAAAGGTGCGCTGGGTGACAGCGTCGCCGAAGTGCGGGTCTCGCACCGTCTGACCGACTCGCCGGCAATCCTCGCCATTGGCGAGCAGGACCTGGGCCTGCAGATGCGCCAGATCCTCGAAGCCAGCGGGCAGAAAGTGCCGGAGTCGAAGCCGATCTTCGAATTCAACCCGAGCCACCCGCTGATCGAGAAGCTGGACAACGAGCAGAGCGAAGACCGCTTCGCCGAGCTGTCGCATATCCTGTTCGATCAGGCAGCGCTGGCGGCCGGTGACAGCCTGAAAGACCCGGCAGCGTACGTTCGTCGCCTGAACAAGCTACTGGTCGAGCTGTCTGCTTGAGTTGATGCACAGCAAAGCCCGCTTCGGCGGGCTTTTTTATGACGAGTGCCAAAGGAGTGCTTGATGAGCAAAGTAATCGTCGAATCGCTGGTTTATCACCTGTCCGGCAAGACCTACGAAAGCCGCCTGGTCTATGAGCCGGGTGCGCTGGGCCGCCCAGGGCTGGTGATGGCGCCGAACTGGATGGGCATTGGTGAAGGTGCCGAACGCATCGCCAAGGAAGTGGCCGAGAAGGGCTATGTGGTGCTGATCGCCGACCTGTACGGGCAATCGGTGCGCCCGTCCAACGCCGACGAGGCTGGCGCGGCGATGATGCCGCTGAAGAACGACCGTAATGAATTGCGCAAGCGCATGAAGGAAGCCTTGGCGCAACTGCTTGGCCAGTCGAAGGCGCTGCTGGAGCCCGGGAAGGTCGCTACCTTCGGGTTCTGCTTCGGGGGTTGCTGTGCGCTGGAGCTGGCACGTACCGGCGCCGACCTGCGCGCGACGGTGTCGTTCCACGGCACCCTGGACACACCGGACCTTGAAGATGCCAAGCACATCAAGGGTTCGGTGCTGGTGCTGCATGGTGCCTCCGACCCGCTGGTGCCGAAAGAGCAGTTGCCGGCGTTCGAAGCGGAAATGAACGCGGCAAAGGTGGACTGGCAGTTGCTCAGCTACGGTGGGGCGGTGCATTCGTTCACCGACCCAAGTGCCAATGTGCCGGGCAAGATGCAATATGACCGGCGTACCTCGGAGCGGGCGTTCCGCTCGATGCATAACCTGCTGACTGAAGTGTTCCAGCGCTGAGCATGCATGGGGCCGCCAAGCGGCCCCCCATCACCGCGGTAACTCGATCCTCGAATTTTCCCCCGGCACCACAGGCCAATCTCCGGCAGCCCACCTGGCCCTTGCCTGCTCGATCAGCGCTGGGTCGCTGGCCACGAAATTCCAGTTCATCCGCCGCGGCCCATCCAGCGGCGCGCCACCTATCAGCACCAGCTCACACTCACCCTCCGCATACAACGTCACCGCTTCGCCCTCCGGAAGCACCACCAGGCTGCACGGCGCCACATCCTCATCATTCATAACCAGCTCTCCGTCGAGCAGGTACAGCGCACGCTGCGCAGGTTCTTCTGGCACCAGCAGGGTGGTCGCCGGCTGCATCCGAACATGGGCATACAGGGTGGGGGACAGTACCGGTACCGGGGACGTCAGGCAAAACCCGCTGCCGGCAATCATGCAGATACGCACCCCCAGGTTGTCGCTGACCGGCAGGCTCGCCGCAGGGTGATGGCTGTAACTTGCCGGGCCTTGTTCATGCTCACGCGGCGACGCCAGCCATACCTGCAGGCCGTGCAGGCGTGAGCCATGGGCCAGGGCGTCCGCTGGCGTGCGCTCGACGTGGGCCACGCCGCTGCCCGCCGTCATCCAGCTGACATCGCCGGGCAGCACGTGCTGGTCCGAACCCAGGCTGTCCTTGTGCTGGATTGCACCTTCGAACAGGTAGGTCAAGGTGGACAGACCGATATGCGGGTGCTGGCGGATGTCCATGCCATGCCCCGGGGCGTAGTCGGTTTCGAGCATGTGGTCGAAAAACACGAACGGGCCAACGCTGCGGCACTGGGCCGATGGCAGCGGGCGCAGGATCGGCTGACCCTCGACCGATTCGGCGCGGGGGTGAATGACCAGGGGGCTGCTCATGGGACGGCTCCAAGGGAGGTGACAGTGCTCCAAGCATAACGGTTTGCCTGCTGTGGCTGAACCGTCTCGCTGGCCGGCCGGTCTACTCTTTTCATACTCGTAGAAGGAACTTGCCCATGATTGCCAGAGCGCTGGCCTGCGTGATGTTGTCTGCCTGTTTGAGCCAGGCGGCCCAGGCACGCGACTACCGCTACAGCGATGCCCACCTGCATTACGTGGACTTTTTCCAGGAAAGCGAAGGCATGCCGGCCCTGCTTGAAGCCATGGATGCTGCGGGCATCGAGCAGTCGATGATTTCCGGAATACCGGTAGCCAAAAAATGGCACGAGGACGAGCCCAAGCGCCCGCGCTATTACGCCGGTGATGACGCCGACGCCTATTGGTACAGCGCCACCGATACATACGTGGCAGCGGCGCTGCAGCAACTGCCCAGTGAGCAGCGCAAGCGCTTCCACCCGTTTCTCAGCGGCTTCAACCCGGTGGACAAGAATGCTGTCAGCCATATCGAGCGCATGCTCGATATGTACCCGGGGTTGTGGCAGGGCATCGGCGAGGTGTTCACCCGGCATGATGACCTGACAGCGCTGACCAGCGGCGACACGCCACGTGCCAACAATGAAGCCATGACGCGTATCTACCACCTGGCGGCCGAGCGCGACCTGCCCGTGCTGCTGCATTCCAACATCACCTCCAAGCGCGAGCGCAACCCGTTGTACCTGGCTGAGATCGAGGAGCCGCTGCGCAATCACCCGCACACACGGTTCATTTGGGCGCATGCCGGCAGTAGCATGGAAATCCACCGGCACCAGACGCAGATGGACTTTCTGCTGCCGGTGCTGACGCGGCTGCTGGAGGACTACCCGAACCTGTACGTCGATTTGTCGTGGAGTGTGCTGCAGCCGTATTTGCTGGATGAGAAAGGCGTGCCGCGCAAGGCATGGCTGGCGCTGGTCGAGCAGCACCCGGAGCGCTTCATGTTGGGTTCGGATGTGGTGGGGCGGTTCGGCAGCCTGGGGGAGCAGATGCACGGGTTCAAGCCGTTTCTGGATGCTTTGCCGGAGCAGGTGGCCAACAAGGTGGCCCGGGAGAATTTTCTGGCGGTGCTGCCCAAGATCAAGCAGTGACCAGGCATGCAAATGAAAACGCCCCGAACCAGTCGGGGCGTTTTTGCTTACAGCAGCAGGGTCTTACTTGCCTTCCCAGCGCTTGAGCACCAGGGTGGCGTTGGTGCCGCCGAAGCCGAAGCTGTTGCTCATGACCGTGTCGATCTTGGCGTTTTCTTCGGTTTTACGCAGGATCGGCAGGTCAGCGACCTCCGGGTCCAGCTCGTCGATGTTGGCGGAGCCGGCGATGAAGTTGTTCTCCATCATCAGCAGGCAGTAGATTGCCTCGTGAACACCCGCGGCGCCCAGGGAGTGGCCCGACAGGCTCTTGGTCGAGCTGATCTTCGGCGCCTTGTCCTTGAATACCTCGCGAACACCTTTCATCTCGGCAACGTCACCGACCGGGGTCGAAGTGCCGTGGGTGTTCAGGTAGTCGATCGGGGTGTCGACGGTGGACAGGGCCTGCTGCATGCAGCGGATGGCACCTTCACCGCTCGGTGCAACCATGTCGTAGCCGTCGGAAGTAGCACCGTAGCCGACGATTTCGGCGTAGATCTTGGCGCCGCGGGCCAGGGCGTGTTCCAGTTCCTCGACCACCACCATGCCACCACCGCCAGCGATGACGAAGCCATCACGGTCGGCGTCGTAGGCGCGCGAGGCCAGTTCCGGGGTGTCGTTGCGCTTGGTCGACAGGGCGCCCATGGCATCGAACAGGAACGACTGGCTCCAGTGTTCTTCTTCACCGCCACCGGCGAAGACGATGTCCTGCTTGCCCCACTGGATCTGCTCCAGCGCAGTACCGATGCAGTGTGCCGAAGTGGCGCAGGCCGACGAGATCGAGTAGTTGATGCCCTTGATCTTGAACGGGGTGGCCAGGCACGCCGAAACGGTGCTGCCCATGGTGCGGGTAACGCGGTATGGGCCGACGCGCTTGACGCCTTTCTCACGCAGGGTGTCCAGCGCTTCCATCTGGTTCAGGGTCGAGGCGCCGCCGGAGCCAGCCACCAGGCCGGTACGCGGGTTGGACACCTGCTCTTCGGTCAGGCCGGAATCCTTGATCGCGTCCTGCATCGCCAGGTAGGCGTAGGCAGCAGCGTGGCCGACGAAGCGGTAGACCTTGCGGTCGATCAGTTCTTCGAGGTTGAGGTCGATGGACCCGGAAACCTGGCTACGCAGCCCCATTTCCTTGTATTCCGGGTTGTAACGGATACCCGGACGGCTGTTGCGCAGGTTTTCGGTGACGGTAGCTTTGTCATTGCCCAGGCACGATACGATGCCCAGACCAGTGATAACGACGCGGCGCATGCGAATAACCCTTAGAAATTGTCAGTGGAGGTGAACACGCCGACCCGCAGGCCTTCGGCAGTGTAGATCTCGCGGCCGTCGACGCTGACCGAGCCATCGGCGATGGCCATGTTCAGCTTGCCCTTCAGGACGCGCTTGATGTGAATGTTGTAGGTGACTTTCTTGGCGGTAGGCAGAACCTGACCGAAGAACTTCACTTCGCCCGAACCCAGGGCGCGACCGCGGCCCGGCAGACCCTGCCAGCCGAGGAAGAAACCGACCAGCTGCCACATGGCGTCGAGGCCCAGGCAGCCTGGCATGACAGGGTCGCCTTCGAAGTGGCAGGCGAAGAACCACAGGTCCGGGGTGATATCCAGCTCGGCGACCAATTCACCTTTGCCGTACTTGCCGCCTTCTTCGCTGATATGGGTGATGCGATCGACCATCAGCATGTTCGGCGCGGGCAGTTGCGCATTACCTGGGCCGAACAGCTCACCGCGACTGCAGCGCAGCAGGTCTTCCCGAGTAAAGGCGTGTTGTTTGGTCATGCGAGCTCCTCAATAACCCCCTGTGGCAGGGGATGAATCTTCCCGGCCGGCCCGAAAAACCATCGGCTTCGGGGCGGCAGCCTACAGGTAGACTATTGCGTTGTGGTGAAAGTCACAGCGCACCTGGCGAAAGAAGTACAGGTGTGCACTGAAACGTCTATTTTCAGGTCCGATGAAGATCCTGTCCAGTGTTTAAGACTGCCGCACTTTAGCATTTATCGCCAGTCGCGGTTGTCTGACCGGGCAACCAGCGTTGCATTACCCGCTGCAGTTCGATGCGGCGCAAGGGTTTGCTCAGGTAGTCGTCCATGCCGGCGGCCATGCAGCGCTCGCGGTCGCCGTCGAGGGCGTTGGCGGTCAGGGCGATGATCGGTAGCCCGACACCATTGGCCAGCTGGCGGATGCGCCGGGTTGCTTCATAGCCGTCCAGGTGCGGTAAACGGCAGTCCATCAGCACGGCGGCAAAACGCTGCCGGCCGACCAGTTCAACCGCCTCGAGGCCATCCTCAGCCGTGCACACTGTCAGCCCCAGGCTGCGCAGCATGGCCTCGATGACACTCTGGTTGACCGGGTTGTCCTCCACCAGCAGCACTTGCTCGTTGCCTGGCGGCGTCGCCTGGCTATCACTGGGGTGCGGCAGAGGCACGGGAGCAGGGCTGGCCAGGGCCAGTGGCATTTCCAGGGTAAAGGTCGAACCCAACCCCTCGCGGCTTTCACCGCGCAGCTTGCCACCCATGCGTTCGGCCAGGGTGCGGGCGATCGACAGGCCCAGCCCGGTGCCGCCGTAGCGTCGGGAAATCGAGCTGTCGGCCTGCTGGAACGCGACGAACATCATCTCCAGGCGCTCGCTGTCGATGCCGAT
Source organism: Pseudomonas sp. DCB_BI (assembly GCF_026240995.1). Lineage (NCBI taxonomy): Bacteria > Pseudomonadati > Pseudomonadota > Gammaproteobacteria > Pseudomonadales > Pseudomonadaceae > Pseudomonas > Pseudomonas sp. DCB_BI. The sequence goes on from NZ_JAPFCG010000019.1 coordinate 18,729, forward strand.
GCCGGTGTCGCGCACGCTGCAGGTCAGCCAGATCAGTTGCCGGTCGAGTACCTGCCAGTGCGCTTCGACCTGTACCTGGCCATGCTCGGTGAACTTCAGCGCGTTGCCTACCAGGTTCAGCAGGATCTGGCGGATGCGCGTGGGGTCGCCGTTCACTTGCAATTGCTCGACCCCGGCTGGCAAGTGCAGGTGCAGGCCCAGGCCACGCTGCTGGGCGCTGTGCTGGAACGACTGGACGCTGCTGGTGATCAGCTCGCCGAGGTTGAAGTCGATATGCTCCAGCTGCAGTGCGGCGCGTTCGATGCGCGAGAAGTCGAGGATGTCGTTGATGACTTTGAGCAAATGCCCGGTGGACTCGCTGGCCACTGCGGTGTAATCGGCCTGTTCGTGGCTTAGCGGGGTGGTTTCGAGCAATTGCAGCATGCCCAGTACGCCGTTCATCGGGGTGCGCAGTTCATGGCTCATCATCGCCAGGAAGTCCGATTTGGCGCGGTTGGCTTGTTCGGCTTCTTCACGTGCCTGGATCAGCTCGGCAATGGCCTGCTTCTGTTCATCGCTGGCCTGTTCCAGGGCACTGGCCAGGTTGTTGATATGGCGCGCCAGGTGGCCCAGTTCGCTGTCGTCGACCACCGGCAAGGGGGTGTTGTACTCGCCCTGCTGGATGGCCTTGACCGCATGCCCCATGTCGCTGATCGGCTTGGCCAGGCTCAGTGCCAGGCGGCGCGCGAGCAGGAAGGTGAACAGCAGGGCGAACAGCGCCAGAATCCCGGCCTTGATCACGATTTCCTGCTGGCGCTCGCTGAAGGCGTCATCGGACATGCCGACGATCACCCGGCCCAGGTAGTCGTCGCCGATGGCCGGGGTGCTGGCCTTGCCCTGCTGCAGGAAGTCGCTGTCCAGGCGGATCTGTTGCAGGCGGATCGGCGCCTGGAACACTTCGACCTGCTGAGCGCGGTTGGTGCTTTCGTCGGACTGCTCGACGTACACCAGGATGTGGTTGCGGCTGTCCTGCACCTCGAGGAAACGCACATGGGGGATGCTGAGGGTAGCCCGCATCAACCCTTCGAGCACTTCGTTGTTGCCCGAGATCACCCCGTATTCCGAAGCGGGTGCCAACTGGTTGGCGATCAGTTGCCCGGTGTGGTTGAGCTCCTGGCGCAAGTCCTGGATACGCACGAAGGTAAAGAAGCTGATCAGCAGCAAAGTCAGCAGCAGGGCGGGGCCTAGGCTGATGATCTGGGTGCGGGTATGGATATCCCAGCTCAGGCGCTTGCTCATGGGGTGGGTTCTCCTTCGGCCAGGGCCTTGGCGGCGGCGTTCGGATCGATCGGTTCAAGGCCCAGGGCGCGTGCGACCTGCTGGTTGCCACTGACGCCGTAGCGAGCCGGATACAGGCTGCGTGGCCAGCGCGAGGGGGGCTGGTCGAGCAACTGGTCAAGCTCTGCCAGCCAGTCATCCTGGTCGCTGAACGTGCTGGCCAGGGCGCCGGCGCGCACGAAGCCGGCGTTCGGGCCGATCAGCGCCATCTGCCGGCCATAGCTGCTGAGCAACAGGTTTTTTGCGGTTTTGGAGTTGTACAGGTTGGGGTCGTCAACGCCCAGTAGCACATCACTGCTACCCAGCAGTTGCTGCAGCGGCCGGCTGTCCCGTGGGTCGGACCAGTTCTGGGCGACGATCTCCAGGCCCAGCGGGCGGGCGGCATGGCGCAACTCGTCAAGCAGGAAACTGCTGTGCTCGCCGTACAGCACGCCGATGCGCTGGGCTTGCGGCAACAGGTAGCGCGCCAGGCGCAATTGCCGGCCCGGTGGTGCGTCGCTCCACAACAAGGTGAGGAACGCGGGTCGCGACTTTCCCAGGCGTTGTTCAGCCTGTACCCGGCTGACCCGCATGACCAGTGCCGGCGGCCCGGCGGTTTCGCCCAGGCGCCATTCCAGCGCGGCGTTGTCCAGCAGGATCAGGCGCTGGTCGGCCTTGAGCTTCCCGGGGCGTGGCAGGTCGGTGGTGGTCTGGAACTGCACATGGTCATGCGGCCGACGGCTTTCCAGCGCGGCAACGAAGCTGCGGATGCCGGGCTGGTCTTCCGCGCCCACCAGCAAAATTTCGCTGGCTGACAATGGCCCCAGTGGCCACAGGCACAGCAGCACCAGGCGCAGCAGCAGGGCCATCAGAACTCCAGCTCCGCGCTGACGCTCAGGCGGTGACGGCTTTCGTAGCGGTTCTGGATTGCTGTGGTCGGCTGGTCGTCCAGGCGCTGCTGCCACAGCGCCGCCAGCTCAAGGTTGCTGCCCTGTACCCGAAAGCGCTTGGCCAGGCGCAGGTCCAGGCGTTCATAGCGGTATTGGTTAAGTGCATCGTCGCCATAGTAGAACAGCGCGCTCGACCAGCCGGCCCCCCATTCGCGCATCCATCCGGCGGAGCCGCTGTTGCGGGCGCTGAGGCGGCGGTCGTCAGGGTTGCTGGCCCAGGCGTCGACGTAGGCGTAGGTCAGGCGCAGGCGGTCGCGCAGCGTGGGGCGCCAGTCCAGTTGCGCCTCGCTGCCGCTGAAGCGGGCCTTGTTGGCGTTGCTGGCAATGTACTGGTTGTTTTTCAAGGGCTCGCTGATCATTCCGGTGATCTCGTCGTAGAACAGCTTCACATCCATGCTCAGGTCGATGTCGCTGAAGTAGCCGTTGTAGCCGAGTTCGCGCGAACGCATGCGCTCCTGGTCGAGGTCGCCCGGGCCACGGGTCTTGACGAAGTACTCTCCGTTTTGCTGGCCAAACGCGTTGGGGCTGAGGTTTTTGACCGTGTAGCTCCAGTTGATGTTGTTCTCGAACATGTCGGGTGAGCGCACTGCCTCGGAATACACTGCGCGCAGGCCATGGCGCGGGGTGATCAGGTAGTTGACCGCGACACGTGGGGTCAGCGAACTGCCGGACAGCCGCGAGTCCTCGAACATGGCGCCGCCCTGTACGATCCAGTGCTCGTCGGCGCGCCATTCCAGCTGGCCGAACAGGCGCCAGGTCTGGTCGTCGATGCTGCCATTGAAATAGGTTTGAGAGTCGGCACGATCATAGCGGTAGTTCATGCCGCTGAGCAGGCGCAGGCTGTCGGTCAGGTTCAGCGTGTCCTGGATTTCCAGGTCATAGCGGGTTTCGCGGGTGCTCTGGTCGACGTCGCCGCACACAACCTTACTGCCGCCCTGGTTGTTCCATTGGTCCTTGATCGCATCGACCAGGGCCTGTTCTTCAGGGTTGCTGCTGGAGGGCGGGTTGTTGGCTCCGCGCGCCACCAGCTCGGCGAAATTCGGGTTCAACTGCCACAATCGGGTCAGCTCGGGGCTGAACGACAGCGCCGCATCGCAGGCGCGCCAGACCTGCTGGCGATCGAAGTGTTGTGCAGAGCCCTGGACGTAGAGGCTGTGCTCGGGGTTGAAATCGATGCTCCAGCGCACGGAACCCGCGTAGTCTTTGGCGTTGACGTCAGCGTTGTCACCCCGCTGGGTGACATAGGGGAACACCGGCTGGTAGGTATAAGGCCGCTGATTGCTGCCTTCCTTGGCCGCCAGTTGCCACTCCAGGGTCTGGTCGACCGCCAGGTTGTGGCTGGCGCTGAGGTTGAAGCGGTTGAGGCGGCGGCTGTCGCGGTAGTCCTGGCCGAACTGGTTTTCATCGAAACCGTCGTCCTGCTGGCCGGACACCGACAGGCGCATGTCGCCGCCCTCCCAGCCGAACCCGTGGCTGAGGTAGTAATCGTTGATGCCGTCCTGGCCACGGGTCAGCTTCATGCGCGTGCCATGGCTGTCGGCCGGGTTGCGGGTAAGGATATTGACCACCGCCATCAGCGCGTTGGCGCCGTAGCTGACCGTGTTCGGGCCACGGAACACTTCGATGCGCTCGATATCCTCCATGGCCAGGGGGATGTCGCTCCAGTCCACGGTGGCCAGGCCGGCACGGTACACCGAGCGGCCATCGATCAGCACCTGCATACGCCGGGCGTCATTGACGTTGCTGCCGTGGTAGTTGACCGTGGGCTGGTTGCCGGCCCCGTAGCCGATCATCATGCCCGGCACCAGGCGCAGCAGTTCGGGGATGTCGCGGGCGCCGCTGGCGCGGATCAGCTCGCTGTCGAGCACGGTCATGCTGCCCGGGACCGCCGCAGGGGATTGTTTCAGCCTCGTGGCGGTCAGAACCTGCGGCAGGTCGCTGTTGTCGATGAACAGGTCGTCGGCCACGGCCGGGCCACCGAGCAGGGCGGTCAACAGCAGCAGGCGCGGGTACGGGGGCGTGCCAGGGAACACAGGGCGGCCTTGTATCAGGATTGAAACAGGCATGGTAACTGACCGTGGCGCATTTTCCAGTGATCTGCAGCGGTTTTGCAGCGTGTTGGCCTTGACGCCTTGATGGGGCGGAATCGAGCGCCGCCCGCGCGACGCACCGCGAGCAAGCCCGCGATTGCATCAGTTGCAACGTGGTCATGGCAGTGTCATTCGCGTTGCTGGCCTTGGCGCATTGCAGGCGAGCCGTATAATGGCCGGGTCGCCACTTAACTTTTGGCTTTAACGGATTGGATATGACTGAACAGCAACCTGTTGCAGTTCTGGGGGGCGGCAGCTTCGGCACCGCCGTGGCGAACCTGCTGGCGGAAAACGGTGTGCCGGTGCGCCAGTGGATGCGCGACCCGGCGCAAGCCGAGGCCATGCGCGTCAATCGTGAGAACCCGCGCTATCTCAAGGGTATTCGCCTGCACGATGGCGTTGAACCGGTCAACGACCTGCTGGCCACACTGCAGGCCAGCGAGCTGGTATTCGTCGCCCTGCCATCCAGTGCCCTGCGCAGCGTGCTGGCGCCGCATGCCGAGCTGCTGCGCGGCAAGGGCCTGGTCAGCCTGACCAAAGGCATCGAAGCGCAAAGCTTCAAGCTGATGAGCCAGATCCTTGAAGAGATCGCCCCGCAGGCGCGTATCGGTGTGCTGTCGGGGCCCAACCTGGCGCGCGAGATCGCCGAGCATGCGCTGACCGCCACGGTGGTCGCCAGCGAAGACGAAAAGCTGTGCCAGCAGGTGCAGGCGGTGCTGCACGGCCGCACCTTCCGGGTCTATGCCAGTGCCGACCGCTTTGGCGTCGAGCTGGGCGGGGCGCTGAAGAACGTCTACGCGATCATCGCCGGCATGGCCGTGGCCTTGGGGATGGGCGAGAACACCAAGAGCATGCTGATTACCCGTGCTTTGGCCGAAATGACCCGATTTGCCGTCAGCCAGGGCGCCAACCCCATGACTTTCCTCGGTCTGGCCGGTGTCGGTGACCTGATCGTCACATGCTCATCCCCCAAGAGCCGCAATTACCAGGTTGGCTACGCACTGGGCCAGGGCCAGAGCCTGGAGGAGGCGGTGAACCGCCTGGGCGAAGTGGCCGAGGGCGTCAACACGCTCAAGGTACTCAAGGCCAAGGCCCAAGAGGTCCAGGTGTACATGCCGCTGGTGGCGGGCCTGCATGCCATCCTGTTCGAAGGGCGCACGTTGAACCAGGTGATCGAGCACCTGATGCGCGCCGAACCCAAAACCGATGTCGATTTCATTTCCATCAGCGGCTTCAACTGAGCCAAGCAGAGCAAGGAGCGATACATGAACGATACCCCGGAGCGCGCCCAGCGCGAGTCGATCATCCTGCGGGTGCTGTGGATGCTGGTGTTCCTGGTGGTCTGGCAACTGGCCGAGTTGCTCCTGGGCGGGCTGGTGCTGGTACAGCTGATCTACCGCCTGGTGTACGGCGCGCCCAGCGCTAGCCTGATGAACTTTGGCGACAGCCTGAGCCAGTACCTGGCGCAGATCGGCCGTTTCGGCAGCTTCCACAGCGACCAGAAGCCTTGGCCGTTCGCTGACTGGCCGACACCGCGCGCCCCGGAAGGTGAAGCAGCGCACGCCGTGGCGCCGGCACCACACCCGGTGCGCGACGAGGAGCCCAAGCTGTGAAACTGTGGGTACTGCGCCATGGTGAAGCGGAGCCACGGGCCAATACCGATGCCGAGCGCCGCCTGACCGCGCAGGGTCGCGAACAGGTGCTGCACAGTGCCGCGCGCCTGCTTGGGCAACCGTTGCAGGCGATCATCGCCAGCCCTTATGTGCGCGCCCAGCAGACGGCAGCGCTGGTGCATGACACCCTGGGTTTTGCCGAGCCGGTGCGGACCGTGCCGTGGCTCACCCCGGAAACTGATGTGCAGCAGGCCATTGCCGAGCTCGAGCGCCTGGGGCTGGAGCATGTGTTGCTGGTCAGCCATCAGCCACTGGTAGGGACGTTGGTCGGTACGCTGGAACATGGCCACAAGCGACACCCGGCAGCCATGAGCACTGCCAGCCTTGCCGAGCTGGAAGGGGAGTGGCCGCTGGCCGGTTTGATGACCCTGCGGGCGCTCAACGCCCCTGACTGACCCCAGGCAAGGCCACACAGCAGCCCCGCAGATCGACGAGACAACTGGCATTTCTGCCAGTTGTGACCTTTCATCACCCCTTGCTAGCGTTGGCCCAAACACAGTCAGGGAGCGGCGCATGAGCGATATGATGGGGGAGCTGTTGTCCTCACTGGACCTGCAACCTACCCTCGAGCAGGTTGAACAAGGCGCTTCGCTGGACTTTGCCCAGTACAGCCTGCTGCGTGAATCGGCCGAGGCCAAATTCTACCAGTTGCTGCGCAAGGTCGAAGGTAACACCGGGCTGGAGACCGCCGCCAGGCAACAAAGCGAGCACGACCTGCGCACGCTGCAACACGCCTGCCTGCGTGTATCCCACCTGCTACAAACCAGTTGCCTGGCTTTGCGCCGCCTGCAACTGTCCTGTCAGGACCAGCGCCTTGCCCGTGAAGCGCTGGAGAGCCAGCTGGCCTACATGCAAGCCTGCCTGCGCCGGTCGCTGGGCAGTTTCGACCGCTCGGCATGACCTGATAGCCCTCGCCGATGACCTTTACAAACGTTGCCGAACGGCACCGCGATACCGACAATGAGCCATCATTCCCGTCCGGACCAGGCGCCATGTCGCAGCAGATCTTCTTCGCCCATGCCAACGGTTTCCCTTCGGCCACCTACGGCAAGCTGTTCGCCGCGCTGGCGCCGGACTACCAGGTGCAGCACCTGGCCCAGCACGGTCACGACCCGCGGTTTCCGGTGGGCGAAAACTGGCAGGGCCTGGTGGACGAACTGCTGCATCACCTGGCGCAGCAGGACCAGCCAGTCTGGGGCGTTGGCCATTCGCTGGGCGGGGTATTGCACCTGCATGCGGCGTTGCGTTGCCCCGAGTACTACCGGGGAGTGGTCATGCTCGACTCGCCGGTGCTCACCCGTGCTGACCAGTGGCTGCTGCGCACTGCCAAGCGCTTTGGCTTCATCGACCGCATCACCCCGGCCGGGCGCACTTTGGGGCGCCGTGAAACCTTCGACGACCGCGACAGTGCCCGGGACTATTTCGCCGGCAAGTCACTGTTCCGTCATTTTGACCCCGACTGCCTTGACGCTTATGTCGAGCACGGCCTGCAGGTGATGGAGCAGGGCCTGCAGCTGCGCTTCGACCCGGCGACCGAAATCAGCATCTATCGCAGCATCCCCCACACCAGCCCCGCCCCCGCGCGACAGTTGCAGGTGCCGCTGGCCATGGTGCGTGGCGACCGTAGCAATGTCATTCGTCGCCACCACACCCTTGCGGTACGTGGCATGCCCAACGGTGAGTACCACAGCGTGCCGGGCGGGCACATGTTCCCATTGGAACGGCCGGCCGACACCGCCAGCCTGATCAAAGGCCTGTTCGACCGCTGGGGCCAGGCATGAGCGCGCAGGTCGAGGAAATCCGCCTGAGCCTGGGCCATATCGAACTGGCGGCGCACCTGTTCGGCCCCGAAGACGGGCTGCCGGTGATTGCCCTGCACGGTTGGCTGGACAACGCCAACAGCTTCGCCCGCCTGGCGCCACGGCTGCAGGGCCTGCGTATCGTCGCCCTGGATTTGGCCGGGCATGGCTATTCGGAGCACCGCCCGCCGGGTGCCGGCTATGCCCTGGCCGACTATGCCCATGACGTGCTGCGCGTGGCCGAGCAACTGGGCTGGCAGCGCTTCGCCCTGTTGGGCCATTCGCTGGGGGCAATCATTTCGGTGCAACTGGCCGGTGCGTTGCCGGAGCGGGTCAGCCACTTGGCGTTGATTGACGGCGTCATCCCGCCAACCGGCGCCGAACAGGATGCCGGCGAACGCCTGGGCATGGCGCTGCAGGCCCAGCTGCGCCTGGATGGCAAACGCAAATCCGTCTACACGACGCTGGAGCAGGGCGTGCAGGCGCGCATGAAAGGCATGGTCGCGGTCAGCCGCGAGGCGGCCGAACTGTTGGCCCTACGCGGCCTGATGCCGGTGCCCGGTGGCTATAGCTGGCGCAGCGACAGCCGCCTGACCCTGCCGTCGCCGGTGCGTCTGAGTGAAGCGCAGGCGATGGCCTATGTGCGCCGGGTGAGCTGCCCGGTGCAACTGGTAGTAGCCGCCGATGGCATGCTGGTGCGTCACACTGCGTTGTTGGAGCAGCTACCCTTTGAGCAGGTGACCCTGCCCGGTGGCCATCACCTGCACCTGAACGATGAGCAGGGCGCGGCCCTTGTCGCAGACTGTTTCAATCGCTTCTTTGGGTTTGCTTGACTTGCATCGGACAAGTGTCGAGGCTTGGCGGGTTGAAAGGGAGACAACCATGCAACTGCCAGACATCCTGGAGCTTCAATCCGGCGCAAGGCGCCGTCCGGTTCGCCAATGAGCGCGCCGTTAGCCATCCGTACCGCTGTCGCTGCCTGCCTGGCGCTCGCCAGCCCCATGCTGTGGGCCGGCAGCCTGCCGGTCCCCGCAGACGCCAAGGTGGTCGATCAGCGCCCGGCCGTTGAGCAAGAGCGGGTCTACCCGATGGGCCCGCTGCGCAAGATCAGTGGCCGCCTGCGGGTGGACGACAAGGTCGAAAGCCGCGGTCAGGTCAGTTCTGTCACCTATGAGCTGCCGGTCGAACGCACTGCCCGCGAAGCCTTCACCAGCGCCCGCGAAGCACTGCAGCGCGACGGTGGCTACCCGCTGTTCTGGTGCCAGGGTCGCGATTGCGGCGAGGCCAGCTTGTGGGCCAACGATGTATTCGCCAACGCCCGCCTCAACGGTGGCGACGAACAGCAGGCGTTCATCCTGCTGCGTCGTTCGGCAGAAGAGGCCGACACCCTGGTCGCGTTGTACAGCGTCACACGTGGCAATCGGCGCGCCTACCTGCATGTGGAAGAGTTCGTTTCCGGCAGCCCGCTGGGCGAACTGCTGCCGACTGCGGCCACGGTGCTGCGCGAAATGCGCGACACCGGCAAGCTCGACTACCCTGACCTGGCCGCACCGCAGGACACCTGGGTCAACCTGCTGGCGCGCAGCCTGAACCTCGACAGCACCTTGCGTGCCAGCCTCAGTGGCACCCAGGCCGAAGCCTGGCGCGAAGCACTGGTCAAGGCGGGTGTGCGTAACGGTCGGCTGGAAGTTGGCAATGAGCCAACCGATGGCTTGCACCTCGAACTGATTCGTTGAACGAGCCCACCATGGTCAACAATGATCGCCTGCTGGTCCAGATTCTGCTGCTGGCGTTGCTGGGTGCCGGCCTGTGGGTGATGGCGCCGTTCATCTCGGCGCTGCTGTGGGGCGCCATCCTGGCCTTTGCCAGTTGGCCACTGATGCGATTGCTGACGCGTGTGCTGGGCGGGCGGGAAACGCTGGCGGCCGGCCTGCTGACCACGGCCTGGATCCTGATCGTGGCGCTGCCACTGGTGTGGCTGGGTTTCAACCTGGCCGATCACATTCGTGATGCTACGGCGTTCGTGCGTGACGTGCAGGTCGACGGCCTGCCCGATGCACCGGCCTGGCTGGGCGGCATCCCGTTCGTGGGCGAGCGCCTGGTCGGCTGGTGGCAATCACTGGACCAGCAGGGCGCGGCTCTGCTGGCCTCGCTCAAGCCTTACCTGGGGCAGGTTGGCAACTGGCTGCTGGCGCGCAGCGCGCAGATCGGCAGCGGTGTGCTGGAGCTGACCCTGAGCCTGGTGTTCGTATTCTTCTTCTACCGTGACGGCCCGCGCTTGTCAGCGTTTGTGCTGCGCTTGCTGCATCGGTTGGTGGGCGACCGTGCCGAGTACTACCTGGACCTGGTGGCTGGCACCGTGCAGCGGGTGGTCAATGGGGTCATCGGCACTGCGGCGGCGCAAGCGCTGCTGGCGTTGATCGGTTTCCTGATCGCCGGGGTGCCGGGCGCCATCGTGCTGGGCCTGGTGACCTTCATGCTCAGCCTGATCCCCATGGGCCCGCCATTGGCCTGGATCCCGGCCACCGCTTGGCTGGTGTGGAAGGGCGAATATGGCATGGCGGTGTTCCTGGGGATCTGGGGCACCTTCGTCATCAGCGGCGTGGATAACGTGCTCAAGCCCTACCTGATCAGCCGGGGGGGCAACCTGCCGCTGGTGATCGTGCTGTTGGGGGTGTTCGGTGGCTTGCTTGCTTTTGGCTTCATTGGCCTGTTCATCGGGCCGACCTTGCTGGCGGTAGGCTACAGCCTGCTGCTGGACTGGAGCCGGAACGCGACGCAGCAGCCGCCACCGCAGTAGCCTGCGCCGGCCTGTTCGCGGGGAAACCCGCCGAGGCCTTGAAGACTGTGCAGTCCACCCTGTGGGAGCGGCTTTAGCCGCGAACACCGGCGGAGCCGGTGCCATGCACCGTGTTGGATGCTTCGCGGGACAAGCCCGCTCCCACAGGTGCCCCGCAGGCTTGAGGCTGATGCACTACCCTGGGGAAACAACTGTTTTGCTCAGTTTCTAGAATCTAGTGCAATCCCTGTGGGCTTGATGCTGATGCAGTACCTGGGGAAACAATTGGCTTGCTCAGTTTCTAGAATCAAGCGCGGTCCCTGTGGGAGCGGCTTTAGCCGCGAACACCGGCGGAGCCGGTGCCATGCACCGTGTTGGATGCTTCGCGGGACAAGCCCGCTCCCACAGGTGCCCCGCAGGCTTGAGGCTGATGCAGTACCCTGGGGAAACAACTAGATTCTAAATCCCCACCAAGACACAAGCGTGCGTGCCCGCGAAGAGGCCGTTACAGGCAAACTGCAACGCTGATCTTTACGCATTCTTTATCCCCACCCCCGCCCCCCGATCTCGCCCCTTTACGCCCCTCTCTCGGACAATTCCCCCAAAGCGGCCCACGCCGCACTACGGGGAGAACCACTCATGAACATGCTCGACGGGCTGTCACTGCTGCTGGCAGTGGCCTTGGCGTTTTATCTGCTGGTGGCGCTGCTGCGCGCCGATCGCAGCTAAGGAGCGGCCATGCACAGTTACGACTACGCCTTGCTCCTGGCATTTTTTGCCATCGTGCTGCTACCAGCACCCTGGCTCGGGCGGTTCTACTTCAGGGTCATGGAAGGCCAGCGTACCTGGCTTTCGCCACTGCTGGGCCCGGTCGAGCAGACCTGCTACCGGCTGGCGGGGGTGAACGCCAGCCAGGAACAGAACTGGCGGCAGTACACCTTGGCGCTGCTGGCGTTCAACCTCGCCGGCTTCCTGCTGTTGTTCGCCGTACTGCTGCTGCAGGGCCACCTGCCGCTCAACCCTCAGCATTTGCCTGGCCAGGAGTGGTCACTGGCATTCAATACGGCCGTCAGCTTTGTCACCAACACCAACTGGCAGGCCTACAGTGGCGAGGCGTCGGTCAGCTACCTGAGCCAGATGCTGGGCCTGACCGTGCAGAACTTCGTCAGCGCTGCCACCGGCCTGGCCGTGCTGATTGCACTGTGCCGAGGTATTGCCCGGCGCAGCGCGACGACGCTGGGCAATTTCTGGGTCGACATGACCCGCGCCACCCTCTACGGCTTGTTGCCGCTGTGCCTGCTGCTGGCGCTGCTGCTGGTATGGCAGGGCGTACCGCAGACCTTTGCCGACTATGCCCACGCGCTGACCTTGCAAGGCACTGACCAAACCATCCCGCTGGGCCCGGCTGCCAGCCAGATTGCCATCAAGCAACTGGGCACCAATGGCGGCGGCTTCTTCGGCGTCAACTCGGCGCACCCGTTCGAAAACCCTACGGCCTGGAGCAACCTGTTCGAGGTGGCGTCGATCATCCTTATCCCGGCGGCCTTGGTGTTTACCTTTGGCCACTACGTGAAGGACCTGCGCCAGAGCCGCGCCATCCTTGCCTGCATGCTTGCCCTGTTCCTGATTGGCGGCAGTACGGCGCTGTGGTCGGAGCACCAGCCCAACCCGGCCCTTGAGAGCGCACAGGTTCAGCAAAGCGCGCCCATGGAAGGCAAGGAGAGCCGCTTCGGCACGACGGGGTCGGTGTTGTGGACAGTGACCACCACCGCGGCCTCCAATGGCTCGGTCAACGCCATGCATGACAGCCTCAACCCCCTGACCGGCATGGTGGCGATGGTCAACATGATGGTCGGCGAGGTGATCTTTGGCGGCGTTGGTGCCGGGTTGTACGGCATGTTGCTGTTCGTGCTGATCGCGGTGTTCCTGGCCGGGCTGATGATTGGCCGCACCCCGGAGTACCTGGGCAAGAAGTTGCAGGCCCGAGAGGTGCAGCTGCTGGTGGCGACCCTGCTGGTGATGCCGGTTGGCGTGCTGGTACTTGGCGCGATCGCCGCCAGCCTGCCCGGCCCGGCGGGGGCGGTCAGCAACCCCGGCGCGCATGGGTTCAGCCAGCTGCTGTATGCCTACACCTCGGGTACGGCCAACAACGGTTCGGCCTTCGCCGGTTTTGGCGCCAACACGGTGTATCACAACCTGATGATCGGCCTGGCCATGCTCATCGGCCGTTTCGGCTACATCCTGCCGATTCTGGCGCTGGCCGGCAGCCTGGCAGCGAAGAAGACCGCGCCCCAGGGGGTGAACAGCTTCCCCACCCATGGCCCGCTGTTCACCGGCCTGCTGCTGGTGACCATCTTACTGGTCGGTGGCCTGACCTTTCTGCCGACCCTGGCCCTTGGGCCAATCGCCGAACATTTGAGCCTGGGTTTCTGAGGATCGATCATGAACATGCCCATTCCTGAAGTGAACGCCCGGCACAGCGCCAAGGACCAGACCCGCTTTGCCGCCCTGTGGCGCCCGGCGTTGGTGCAGGCATTCGTAAAGCTCGACCCCCGCCAGCTCAGGCGCTCGCCGGTAATGCTGGTGGTGGCCCTGACTGCGGTGCTGACCACCGTGCTGTGCTTTGCCCCCGGCAATGGCGTGAGTACCGGCGTGGCGGTACAGATCGCCCTGTGGCTGTGGTTTACCGTGCTGTTCGCCAACTTCGCCGAAGCCCTCGCCGAGGGCCGTGGCAAGGCCCGCGCCGACAGCCTCAAGGCCGGCAGCCAGGGCCTGCTGGCTCAACGTCGCCAGCGTGATGGCAGCTACGAGACTGTCGCAGCGGGTGCGCTGCGCAAGGACGACGTGGTCCGCGTGGTGGCCGGTGAAATGATCCCCGCAGATGGCGAGGTACTTGAAGGTATTGCGGCGGTCAACGAGGCTGCGATTACCGGTGAATCCGCCCCGGTAATCCGCGAGTCTGGCGGCGATCGCTCGGCGGTGACTGGCAACACGCGGCTGGTTTCCGACTGGCTGCTGATCCGCGTCACCAGCAACCCTGGCGAGTCGACGCTGGACCGCATGATTGCCCTGGTCGAAGGCGCGAAGCGGCAGAAGACCCCGAACGAAATCGCTCTCGATATCCTGCTGATCGGCTTGACCCTGATCTTCCTGATCGTGGTGGTGACCTTGCAGCCGTTCGCCCACTTTGCCGGTGGCAGCCTGCCGCTGATCTTCCTCGCCGCCTTGCTGGTGACGCTGATCCCCACCACCATCGGCGGCCTGCTGTCGGCCATCGGCATTGCCGGCATGGACCGCCTGGTGCGGCTGAACGTGATTGCCCGCTCGGGCCGTGCGGTAGAGGCGGCTGGTGATGTGCATACGCTGATGCTCGACAAGACTGGCACCATCACCTTCGGCAACCGCCGCTGCAGTGCGCTGCATGCCGCGCCGGGCGTCACTGCCCGCGAACTGGGGGAGGGTGCTTTGCTGGCCTCGCTGGCCGACGACACAGCCGAAGGCAAGTCGATTGTCGAATACCTGCGCCAGTTGCATGACTTCGTCGAGCCGGCTGCCGGGCAGTTCGAAGCCGTGGCCTTCAGTGCCGAGACACGCTTGTCGGGTATCGACTTCCAGCAACGCCGCTTTCGCAAGGGCGCGGTCGATGCGGTACTGGCATTCGTCGGCATGCAACGCCTGGAGATGCCGCCAGCGTTGGCCCGTGAAGTGGAGCGCATCGCCCAGAGCGGGGGCACGCCGCTGTTGGTGTGCCTCGACAAGCGTCTGCTTGGGGTGATCCACCTGAAGGACGTGGTCAAGCCCGGCATCCGTGAGCGCTTCGCCGAATTGCGCAAACTGGGTATCCGCACGGTCATGGTGACCGGCGACAACCCGCTGACCGCTGCGGCTATCGCCGCCGAGGCCGGGGTGGATGACGTCCTGGCCGAGGCCACGCCGGAGAAGAAGCTGGCGCGTATTCGCCAGGAGCAAAATGACGGCCGCCTGGTGGCCATGTGCGGTGACGGTGCCAACGACGCCCCGGCACTGGCCCAGGCTGACGTGGGCATGGCCATGAACGACGGCACTCAGGCCGCGCGGGAGGCCGCCAACATGGTCGACCTGGACAGCGACCCGACCAAGCTGCTGGATGTGGTGCAGGTGGGCAAGGAACTGCTGGTGACCCGCGGGGCGCTGACCACTTTCTCCATCGCCAACGATGTAGCCAAGTATTTTGCCATCCTGCCAGCGCTGTTCGCCGCCATCTACCCGCAACTGGGTGTGCTGAACCTGATGCAACTGGCCAGCCCGCAGAGTGCGATCCTCTCGGCCATCGTGTTCAACGCGCTGATCATCATCGTGCTGATCCCGCTGGCGCTACGGGGCGTGCGGGTGCAGGCGGCGAGCGCGGCGCATTTGCTGCGGCGCAACCTGCTGGTCTACGGCCTGGGTGGCATTGTCGTGCCGTTTGCCGGGATCAAGCTGATCGATTTGCTGCTCAATGCCTTGCACCTGGTCTGAGGAGGCCATCATGAATGCTTATCTACGCCCGGCATTGAGCCTGGCTTTGTTGATGACCCTGGTGACGGGCGCCCTGTATCCGCTGGCGGTGACCGGTATTGCCCAGGTCGCTTTTCCGAGCCAGGCCAACGGTAGCCTGGTACGCGATGCGCAGGGCCAGGTGCGGGGTTCGGCATTGATCGCCCAGGATTTTCAGGGCGATGGCTGGTTCCACTCGCGGCCCTCGGCAGGTGCCTACGCGACCGTGGCCAGCAGCGCCAGCAACCTGTCGCCGAGCAACCCGGCACTGGCTGAGCGGGTAAGGGGCGATGCGGCTGCGTTGTATCAGGCACAGCAGGGGCCAGTGCCTCAGGCGCTGCTGACTACCTCGGGCAGTGGCCTTGACCCGCATCTGCCACCCGCGGCGGTGGCCTATCAGATCCCGCGGGTGGCAGCGGCACGGCAACTGCCGGTCGAGCGCTTGCAAGCCTTGCTGGAACAGGCCACCCTCCAGCCATTGATTGGTCCGCCAGTGGTTAATGTGCTGGCGTTGAACCAGGCGCTTGAGCAACTGAACCACTGATACTGGGGCCGCTTTGCGGCCCTTCGCGGGCAAGCCCGCTCCCACAGGAACAGCGCCCCTTTCAAAAGGGGGCGGTCTTCTTGTGGGAGCGGGCTTGCCCGCGAAGGCTTGGAAAGCGGGCCCTCGGTCGACCGCCGCACATGCTGAAGGATGAAACATGAGTGACTCCGCCCGCGCCGATGCGCTGTTGGCTAATCTGCCGCGAACCGGCCGGGGACGGCTGAAGGTGTTCCTGGGCGCCGCCCCCGGTGTCGGCAAGACCTTCGCCATGCTCCAGGCCGCACACGCCCAGCAACGCCAGGGCGTGCAAGTGTTGGCCGGGGTGGTCGAGACCCATGGCCGCGCCGAAACCGAAGCGTTGCTCGGAGGGCTGCAGCAGCAGCCCTTGCTGCGCAGCCAGTACCGTGGCGTCACCCTTGAGGAAATGGACCTCGACGGCCTGCTGCGTGCCGCGCCGGCCTTGGCCCTGGTGGACGAACTGGCTCACACCAACGCCCCCGGCAGCCGCCACGCCAAACGCTGGCAGGACGTACAAGAACTCCTGGCCGCGGGCATTGACGTATACACCACGGTCAACGTCCAGCACCTGGAAAGCCTCAACGACAAGGTCCGCGACATTACCGGCGTGCAAGTGCGCGAGACCCTGCCGGACTGGGTGCTGCAGGAGGCTTTCGAGCTGGTGCTGATCGACCTGCCACCGCGAGAGCTGCTTGAACGCCTGCGTGAAGGCAAGGTGTACGTGCCCGAGCAGGCTCGGGCGGCCATCGATGCGTACTTTTCGCAAACCAACCTGACCGCCCTGCGCGAGCTGGCCATGCAGACCGCCGCTGCTCAGGTCGATGCCGACCTGGCCCACGGCTATCGGCAGCGCGGCCAGGAGGCTC
This sequence comes from Pseudomonas sp. DCB_BI, assembly GCF_026240995.1. Taxonomy (NCBI): domain Bacteria; kingdom Pseudomonadati; phylum Pseudomonadota; class Gammaproteobacteria; order Pseudomonadales; family Pseudomonadaceae; genus Pseudomonas; species Pseudomonas sp. DCB_BI. Next base: position 35,259 of record NZ_JAPFCG010000019.1, read on the forward strand.
CGGCCTTGCGCGGCCGGTTGCTGGTGGGCATAGAGGGTGACGACCAGGCCGAACGCCTGGTGCGCCATGCCAGCCGCGTGGCCCAGCGCCGCCACCTGCCCTGGAGCTTGGTGCATGTGGATAACGGCCGCCTGCGTGATGAAGCCGCACGGCACCGTTTGCAAGCCGCGCAGCAACTGGCCGAGCGACTGGGCGGGGAGGTAGTGCTGCTGCGTGCTGGCGAAGTGGCCCGCACGCTGATCCAACATGCTGTGGAACGGCGGGCCAGCCTGGTACTGGTCGGTCAGTCCCGCAACCGTCTGCGTCGGCGTCTGTTCGGCGCGGGTGTGGCGGCGCGGCTGCTGCGCGAGAGCCATGGCCTGGAAATCAACGTGCTGGACCGTGACGTGCAGCCGCCAGCGCCGCGCTCAGCCGTGCGGCGGGTGTGGGTGTGGCGTCATTACCTGCTGGCGCTGCTGGCCACCGTGATGGCTGCGGGGTTGGCCTGGGCGGTGTCCAGGGTGCTGGCGTTGCCCAATATCTCGCTGGTGTTCCTGGCTGCGGTGTTGTTGGTAGCGGTGCGCAGTAGCCTGGGACCTGCCTTGGCTTGCGCCGCGCTGTCGTTCCTGGTCTATGACTTCCTGTTCATACCGCCTAACTTCTCGTTCACCATCCAGCGCGAAGAAGACGTGCTGACCCTGGTGTTCTTTCTGTTGATGGCTGCGCTCACCGGCAACCTGGCCGCCCGCCAGCGCCACCAGCTCCAGGCGCTGCGCGAAACCCAGGCGCAGACCAGCCAGTTGCTCGACCTGTCGCGCCGGCTGACGGTAGCCACCGACCGCCAGGCCGTGCTCAATGCCGCCAGCCAGCACCTGGGTGGCTGGCACGACATGCAGGTGTGCCTGCTGCAACGCAACGCCGAGGGCCAGCTGCAGGTGGCCAGCGGCGAAGCCCACGCCTTCAGCGATACCGAACGGGCTGCCGCCGACTGGGCCTGGCTGCATGGCCAGGCGGCCGGCCACGGCAGCGACACCTTGCCCAACGGCCGCTGGTGGTGGTGGCCGTTGGCGGTGGACGAGCAACCGCTGGCGCTGCTGGGCGTGCGCCCACGCTCCGGTCAGCCGCTGAGCGACCCGCGTCGGCGCCTGCTCGTCGCCCTCGGCCAGCCCCTGGCCCAGGCCTTGGCCCGCGCGCGCCTGGCCGAGCAACTGGAGGCCGCGCGCTTGCACGGTGAAACCGAGCAGCTGCGCAGCGCTTTGCTGGCTTCGGTGTCCCATGACTTGCGCACGCCTCTGACTGCCATGCGCGGCAGTATCGACAGCCTGCTGGCGTTGGGCGAAGCGATCCCGGCTGACGACCGCCGCGAGCTGTTGGAAGGTACCCGCAACGAGGCCGAGCGCCTCGACCGCTACATCCAGAACCTGTTGGACATGACCCGTCTGGGCCATGGCGGCCTCAAGCTGGCGCGCGACTGGGTCGCCCCGGCGGATATTGTCGGCAGTGCGCTGAACCGCCTGCGCGTGGTGCTGGCGCCGTTGCGCGTGCACACTGACGTGCCCGCCGAGCTGCCGCTGCTGTTCGTGCATGCGGCGCTGATCGAGCAGGCCCTGGTCAATGTGCTGGAAAACGCCGCACGCTTCTCCCCGGCCAACGGTCGGCTGGAGCTGCAAGTCGCGGTGCAGGACGAGCAGTTGCGCGTGACCGTCAGCGACCAAGGCCCCGGCATTCCCGTGGCCGACCGCGAGAAGATCTTCGACATGTTCTACACCGCAGCCCGTGGTGATCGCGGCGGGCAGGGGACCGGCCTGGGCCTGGCCATCTGCCAGGGCATGGTGGGCGCCCATGGTGGGCAGATTCTGGTGGGTGAAGGCATCGATGGCCAGGGCACTGGCATCACTCTATGCTTGCCGCTGCCCCCTCAACCTGAAGCCGAAAGCGAAAGCCCATGAATCAGTCCGCCACCCTGTTGGTCATCGACGATGAACCGCAGATCCGCAAGTTCCTGCGTATCAGCCTGGCCTCGCAAGGCTACAAGGTACTCGAGGCGGCTACTGGCGCCGAAGGCCTTGCCCAGGCAGCGCTGGGCAAGCCGGACCTGGTGGTGCTCGACCTGGGTTTGCCGGACATGGACGGCCAGCAGGTACTGCGGGAACTGCGCGAATGGAGTGCAGTGCCAGTGATGGTGTTGTCGGTGCGCGCCAGTGAAATGCAGAAGGTCGACGCGCTGGATGGCGGGGCCAACGACTATGTGACCAAGCCGTTTGGTATCCAGGAGTTTCTTGCCCGGGTACGGGCTTTGCTGCGCCAGGTGCCGCAGGCCGGGGGCTCGGAAGTAGCAGCCAGCTTTGGGCCGTTGACCGTGGATTTTGCCTTCCGCCGGGTGACGCTGGCGGGCGCGGAGGTGGCGCTGACGCGCAAGGAGTATGCGCTGCTGGCGCTGTTGGCCGGGCATCCCGGGCGGGTGATTACCCAGCAGCAGTTGCTCAAGGATATCTGGGGCCCCAGCCATGTGGAGGACACCCATTACCTGCGGATCGTGGTCGGGCATCTGCGCCAGAAACTGGGCGATGATCCCACGGCGCCACGGTTCATCATCACCGAGGCCGGGGTGGGGTACAGGTTGGTGGCGCCGACAGCATGATCCTTGTGCAAACCGAGGCGCGTTGGGCGGTGCAGGGCGCTGCCACAAGGGCTATCAGGCCCTGGGTGGCTCCTTCTCGAACAGCTGGCGCATCACGTCCAGATAGCGCCGCGCCCCCAAGCCTAGCGGGCGTGGCTTGAGCCAGATGATGTCCACCCACAGCCGTAAACGGCTGGCCATGTTGTCGAAGCGCACCTCGGCCAGTGCGCCGGATGCAATCAGCGGTTCAACCAGCGGCTGCGGCAGGTACGCCCACCCCAGCCCGGACTGCACCAGGTCGAGCGTGGCCAGGTAGCTGTCGGTCAGCCAGATGCGCCGCGACAGCACCATGCGCGGGTCCGAGCCCGTGGCCTTGCCTGAAGCCACGATGATTTGCCGTTGCTCGGCGAAGGCCTCTTCGGGCAGTGGCGTGCCGCTGTTCTGCCCGGCCGGATGGCGCGGTGAGGCGACGGCCACCAACAACTGGCTGCCGGCCTCGAGGAATGACTCGCGCTCATCGATACCGGGGCGTTCGAACACCAGCGCCAGCTGCACGCTACCGTCGTGCAACAGGCGAATGGCTTCGGTCTGGGTGGCCGAGCGCACCTCGATTTCCAGGCTGGGAAATTCCTGGGCGAGGATTTCCAGCGGTTGGTTCCAGGGGCCGGTCTGCAACTCGGGCGCCATGGCGATGGTCAGGCGTTTTTCCAGGCCCTGGTGCAGTTGCAGGGCCTGGGCGCCGAGCAGGTTGAGTTGGCAGATCACCTGCCTGGCCTGGGGTTCGAGGGCCAGGGCCGCGCTGGTGGGCAGGGCCTTGCGCGTAGCCCGGTCGAACAGCGGCAGGTCCAACTCGGCCTCCAGCTGGGCGATCGCCATGCTCACGGCTGAAGGTACACGGCCCAGCTTGCGGGCGGCGGCGGAGAACGAACCGGCATCCAGCACCGCGAGGAAGATTGCCAGGGAGTCGCTGGAGAAGGCCATGTTCGGTGAACCTGATGTTTTTTTGGGGGGAGTCAGCGAATAGTAATGGATGGGATTGCGAAGGGTAGGGCTTGAAATATTCGGTGTTCGTGAGATCGAGCGGCGCCCGCGCGGCGCTCGATCTAACAGGCGCTGAACCCCTAAAGCCCAACACCCCCAGCCCCACCCAATCCCCTACAACCCCTCACCCAGCACCCGGTCAATACAATCGACAAAGTAGTCCACGCTGGCCCGGCTGGTGCACATCGGCGGTTTGATCTTGAGGATGTTCAGGTAATCGCCAGTTGGCTGCATGAAGATACCCAGGTCACGCAGCCGGTCGCACAGCAGCATGGTTTCTTCGGTAGCCGGCTCCAGGGTGGAGCGGTCACGCACCAACTCCAGCCCCAGGTAGAAGCCCGAACCATGCGCCGCACCGGCCAGCGGGTGCTTGTCGACCAGGGCCTGCAGGCGCGCCTTGAAGTAGCGGCCGGTGTCGCGGGCGTTGTCCCACAGCCCTTCTTCCTGCATCACATCCAGCACCGCCATGCCAATGCGGCAGCTGACCGGGCTGCCACCGGCCGAGGAGAAGAAGTAGCCCTCGGCCTCCAGCGCCTCGGCGATTTCGCGGCGGGTGATGACCACGCCCAGCGGCTGGCCGTTGCCCATGCCCTTGGCCATGGTGATGATGTCGGGCACCACGCCTTGCTCTTCGAACCCCCAGAAGTATTCGCCCAGGCGACCATAACCGACCTGTACTTCGTCGGCGATGCACACGCCACCCCGCGCGCGAACCTTGGCATAGGCTTCCCGCAGGTAGCCCGCTGGCAAGGAGATGCCGCCGGCATTGCCGTACACCGGCTCGCAGATGATGCCCGCCAACTGGCGGCCACGGGTATCGAGGTCGGCCAGCTTGGCGTCGACATCGCGCAGGTAGCCTGCAGCGCTGTCGGCCCCGCGATAGCGGCCGCGGAAGGTGTTCGGCGCCTCGACCGGGTGTACCCAGTCCGGGCGGGTTTCCAACGCTTGCGGGTTGTCGGCGATCGACGTGGAGATGGCGTCGGTCGCCACCGACCAGCCGTGGTAGGCCTCCAGCACACTCAGCAGATCGCGCCCGCCGCTGTAGGCCCAGGCCAGGCGAATCGCCAGGTCGTTGGCTTCGGTGCCGCTGTTGACCATGAATACCCGGTCAAAACCTTCGGGGGCCAAGTCCAGCAGGCGTTCGGAGAACTCGGTGATGGCTGCGTAGTGGAAGCGCGAGTTGGTGTTCAACAGCGACCACTGGCGCGCCGACTCGGCGACCATGCGCGGGTGGCCATGGCCCAGCACCGCGACGTTGTTCAGCATGTCGAGGTAGGAGCGGCCCTGCATGTCGATGAGGTAGTTTCGCCAGCCGCGTTCGATGTGGGGTGGCTGCGCGTAGTAGTGCTTCTGCGAGCGGGCGAAGCTGGCATCGCGGCGTGCCAGCAGGGCCTGCGGATCCGGCAGGGGATCGGCATCGCAATCGAAGCCCAGCAGGGCGGCCGGTGAGGGGCACAGGGCCAGCCAGGCGGCAGCCTGAGACGGGGTGGCGAAGGATGGCGGCTGGAGGGTGGTGTCCAGGCACAGCTGCACGCTGAGGAAACCGCAGCTGTTGCCCAGGGCCTGGCCTTTTTCCACGGCCTGGCCGTGTGCCGGTGCGTCTTCCAGCCCCTGCAACCACAAGGCCCAGTGCGCGGTGCGCAGCCAGCCCCGGCCGTCACCGTGGCGCTGCCAGGTGCCGGCTGCCGGGGCTTGCACCGGGCTACCGTTGGGCACATGCAGCTCGACGCCGAGGGCGCAGGTGGCGGGCTCGTCGGGGCGGTCGATATGGGTTCGCGACAGGCGATACTGCCCGTGCAGGCTGCAGGCCGGGGCAGGGTGCCGGTTTAACAGGTGTTGGTCGAAGCCGGGTTGTTCCCAGTTGCCCGCTTCACAATGCTCGCTGAGCACGCCGAGGTCCACGCGCGTCACTGGTTGCCCTGCAAGTTCGGGCAGCAGCGGCGCGCAGCCGGTCAGGTCTGGGGTGGCGGGCTGCAGGCCGGCAGCTTGCAGGATGGCCGTTTGCATCAGCGCGAAAGGCACGGCGGTGGCGGTGTCGAAGATTTCCCACTCATGGGCGACGTTGTCGCGGGTGTACTGGTTTCCTGGGTCCACGGCCAGTTGCTGCGCGCTGCTTAGCACCAGCACTGCCGCGCGGTTCAGTACCAGAGGCCACAAGGCACGCAGCTCGGCCTCGGTCAGCGGGTTGAGCGCCTGGTAGGCGCTGATCGCCGGCAGGATCCGCAGCGGGTCGCCTTCGGCGTGGTGCAGCAGCGCCGCGCAGGTCACCGACAGGTCGGCGATGCGCCAGGTGCGCAGCAGGTCGCCGAAGTCGATCACCCCTTGCAACTGCCACTGGCGCTCGCCATCACGGGCCCAGACGGTGTTGTCGTCGGTAATGTCCAGGTGCACGGCCTGGCTTGGCAGCCGATCAACCAGCGGTGCGAGGTGTTCGTTGGCGAGGCGGGTGGCGTGTTCGATGCGGGCGCGTTGCTCGGTGTTGTGCAGTACGGGCAGCAGATGCTGGATCAACGCCTGGGCGTGTTGCGGGTCCCACTGCAGGGTGCGCGCAAGGCCGGGGTGGTCGAAATCGGCCAGGGCGCTGTCGAGCCGCGCGCACAGCCTGCCCATTTCGGCCATCAACTGCGCCGGCATGTGCTTGAGACGCGTCAACGGTTGACCTTCGATGTAGTCGAGCAGGCGTACCCGCAGCGGTTGGCCATCAACCTCCACGGCCAGCAAGTTTTCGCCGCTGTGTGCCGCACGTACTGCGGGCACCGACAGGCCGTGCTCACGCAGGAAGGCGAGGGCGGCATGCTGCGCCTCCAGCTCCAGCTTGGCGTAGCTGCCATGGCAGGCCTTGAGCACGTACTGCCCTTCAGCCGTGTCGACCCGGAAGTTCAGGTCCTGCTGACTGCCCAATGCCGACAACCCACCGGCAACGCCGTAGTGCATCTGCAGCAAGGCATGCGCCTGGGCTTCGCTGAGCGTGGGGCCTGGCAGGCTGGCGCGCTGGATCAGCTGCTCGAGGGCAGGGGAGACGTTTTTTTGTTGTTGACTGGGCATGGGCTCTACCGTTGGAGCAGGAGTGACAGCAGCGACTGTATGCCCGATCTGGCTGATGATGAAAGACGATCGTGATCAGAAATCCTGATAAATGGCGGCCATTTGCCACGTGCCTGGGTTGATGTTTGTGTTTGGTAAGCATTACCATTTGCATTCTGTTTCACTTCCTCAGCGCTGTCAGGAATTTACCAATGCCTTCCCGTATTCCCTCACGCCCCGCATTACTGGCGATCTGCTGTTCCGTAACCCTGATGGCGCAGGCTGCCGAGCCGATCCAGCTGGAGGCGACCGATGTCAGCGCCGATGCCTTGAAAGCGCGGCCCGACGCGTTACCGGACGAGTTTGCCGGAGGCCAGGTCGCCCGCGGCGGGCGGATGGGCGTGCTGGGTAACCAGGACTACATGGATGTGCCGTTTACCATGACCAGTTATACCGCCAAGGTGATCGAGGACCAGCAGGCGGAGGATATCGGTGACGTCTTGGCCAACGATCCTTCGGTACGTGAATCATTCGGCTTCGGCAACCAATCCAAGGTGTTCGTGATCCGTGGTTTGCCGTTGGCTGGCGACGATATTTCCTTCAATGGCCTGTACGGCATCTTGCCGCGGCAGATCATGTCCACCGACGGCGTCGAGCGGGTCGAAGTGTTCAAGGGGCCCAATGCCTTCCTCAATGGCGTAAGCCCGACCGGCACCGGCCTGGGCGGCAACGTCAACCTGCAGCCCAAGCGCGCCGGCGATGAGCCGACCCGCCGCTACACCCAGGACATCAGCTCTGATGGCCGCATTGGCGAGCACCTGGATATCGGCCAGCGCTTCGGTGAGGACAACCGCTTTGGCGCGCGCCTGAACCTCAGCCAGCGCGAAGGTGAAACCGCCGTCGACGACCAGGACCAGCGCACCAAGCTGTTCACCGCTGGCCTGGACTACCGCGGCGACAACTTCCGCGTGTCGACTGATATCGGCTACCAGAAACAGCGCATCAACCACCTGCGCAATTCGGTGCGCCTGGGCAGCACCGTGACCAAGGCCCCGACTGCGCCGGATGCCAGTCACAACTATGGCCAGAGCTGGAGCTACAGTGAGTCGGAAGATACCTTCGGCATGGTTCGTGGCGAATGGGACCTGAGCGACAACTGGACCGCCTACCTCGCCGGTGGCGCCCGTCACACGCGCGAGCAGGGTACCTACGGCACGCCGGTACTGGTCGGCAACAGTGGCGCAGCGACGATGACCGCTTCGGACATCGTGCACGGCGAAGACAACACCAGCTTCAGTACCGGCCTGAATGGGCGGCTGCAGACCGGGCCGATCAGCCACCAGATCGCCGTGGGGGCCAATACCATGTGGACCCAGGCGGAAAACGCCTACATCTTCTATTCGCCAATCAGCACCAACATTTACGACACCGTGCAGCAGGCCAAGCCGGGCACGGTCACCAGCACGGGTGGCGAAATGGGTGACCCTGGTGTCACCGGCAAGACGCGCGCGCGGAGCATCGCCATTTCCGACACCATTGGCGTCTTCGATGACCGCCTGCTGCTGACTTACGGCTTGCGACGGCAGCAACTGCGGGTGGAAAGCTACACCTACGATGGCACTGTCTCCCAAGGGCAGCCCAACCTGGCGAATGACGGCAGCCGCAAAGGCGACCCGTACGAGGAGTCGATCACCACACCGGTCTATGGCATCGTTTTCAAGGCTACCGACAGCATTTCCTTGTATGCCAACCGCATCGAAGGCCTGGCGCAGGGGCCGACGGCGCCAGCCAATGTGTCGAACGCCAGCGAGATGTTCCCGCCAGGCCGCACCAAGCAGCTTGAGGCTGGTATCAAGTTCGACCGACAGACCTTTGGTGCGAACCTGGCCGTGTTCCGTATCGAGAAGCCTTCGGACGGCTACACCTTGAACAACGTCTTCGTTCGCGACGGCGAGCAGGTCAACAAAGGGCTGGAGTTGAGTCTGTTCGGCGAGCCGGTCCAGGGCTTGCGCCTGATGGCCGGCGGCACGCGCATGACCTCGGAGCAGAAAAATACCGCCAACGGCAGCAACGATGGCAACCATGCCATCGGCGTGCCGACATTCCAGCTCAATGCCAGCGTCGACTGGGACGTGCCCGGCGTGCCGGGGCTGGCGCTGAATGCGAGGATGCTGCGCACCGGTGGCCAATTCGTCGATGCGGCGAACAATGTCAGCCTGCCGACCTGGAACCGTTTCGATGCCGGTGCCCGTTACAAGTTGAAGGTAGCGGAGAAAGACCTGACCTTGCGGGTGAATGTGGAGAACTTGACCGACAAGAACTACTGGGCCTCGGCTAACGGCGGTTACCTGACCCAGGGTGACCCGCGGCTGGTGAAGTTCTCCGGGACCATCGATTTCTGATAACCCCGGGCGTACACACTCTCCAGGTGTTCTGCGCCCGATTGCGTCAGGGCAGCAGGGCGCCTGCCTTGGGTTTTGCGGTGTTGCGTAGATCGAGCGCCGCGCGGGCGGCGCTCGATCTCAAACACGCTGCAAGAATCAAGGCGAACACACACCCTTCCTCTACAAACCCTCAACCTCCAAAAACGCCGCCTCCAGCAACTGCCGCGTATAGGGATGCTGCGGCGCATGGAAAATCGCCTGCGCGTCCCCTTGCTCCACCACATGGCCATGCTTGATCACCATCAATTGGTGGCTCAACGCCTTGACCACTGCCAGGTCATGGCTGATGAACAGGTAGGTCAGGTTGTACTTCTGTTGCAGATTACGCAGCAGCTCCACCACTTGCCGCTGCACGGTACGGTCCAGCGCCGAGGTGGGCTCATCCAGCAGAATCAGCGCCGGCTTCAGCACCAGCGCCCGGGCAATCGCTATGCGCTGGCGCTGGCCACCCGAAAACTCATGCGGGTAGCGATGCCGCGTGCGCGGGTCCAGCCCCACTTCCTCCAGCGCCGCGATGATCGCCGCTTCCTGTTCCTGCGCATTGCCAATACCGTGAATGCGCAGCCCCTCGCCGACGATATCCGCTACGCACATGCGTGGGCTCAGGCTGCCAAACGGGTCCTGGAAAACCACCTGCATTTCGCGCCGCAAGGGTCGCACGGCCTTCTGGTTCAGCCCGTCGAGGTTATGCCCATGGAAGCGAATGCCTCCCTGGCTGGAGATCAGGCGCAAGATTGCCAGCCCCAATGTCGACTTGCCTGACCCGGACTCGCCAACGATTCCCAGTGTCTGCCCCTGCGGCAAGCTGAAGTTGATCCCGTCCACCGCCTTTACATGGTCGACCGTACGCCGCAGCAGGCCCTTCTTGATCGGGAACCACACCTTGAGATCGTTCACCTCCAGCAACGGTGCGCCGACCGGGTTGTGCGCTGGCAGCCCGCTGGGCTCGGCGTTGATCAGCATCTGCGTGTAGTGGTGCTGAGGGGCACTGAACAGCGTCGCGCAATCAGCCTGCTCGACAATTTGCCCGCGCTGCATCACGCACACACGATGGGCGATGCGCCGCACCAGGTTCAGGTCATGGCTGATCAGCAGCAGGGCCATGCCCAGACGCGCCTGCAGTTCCTTGAGCAGGTCGAGAATCTTCAACTGCACGGTCACGTCCAGCGCCGTGGTGGGTTCGTCGGCAATCAGCAGCTCCGGCTCGTTGGCCAGTGCCATGGCGATCATCACCCGCTGGCGCTGGCCGCCGGACAGTTCGTGGGGCAGGGCCTTGAGGCGCTTGCGTGGCTCGGGGATGCCGACCATGTCCAGCAGCTCCAGGGTGCGCGCAGTGGCTTCCTTGCCGGTCAGGCCTTTATGCAGCAGGAGGATTTCGTTGATCTGTTTCTCGATGCAATGCAGCGGGTTCAGCGAGGTCATCGGCTCCTGGAAGATCATCGCAATGCGATTGCCGCGAATGCGTTGCAGGGTCTTTTCGTTCTGTTGCAGCAGGTCTTTGCCTTCGTGGCGGATGCTGCCGCTGGGGTGGCGGGCCAAGGGGTAGGGCAGCAGGCGCAGGATCGAATGCGCGGTCACCGACTTGCCGGAACCACTCTCGCCCACCAAGGCCAGTGTCTCGCCCTTGCGGATATCGAAGCTGATGCCGTCCACCACCCGGTTGACCTGGTCGCCGGTAACAAACTCTACCGCCAGGTCGCGCACTTCGATCAGGTTCTGTTCACTCATGTCACTTCCTCGGGTCGAAGGCATCGCGGGCGGACTCGCCGATGAACACCAGCAGGCTAAGCATCAATGCCAGCACGGCAAACGCGCTGATGCCCAGCCACGGCGCCTGCAGGTTGGACTTGCCCTGGGCCACCAGTTCGCCCAGCGAGGGCGAACCGGCGGGCAGGCCGAAGCCGAGGAAGTCCAGGGCGGTGAGGGTGCCGATGGCGCCGGTGAGAATGAATGGCATGAACGTCATGGTCGAGATCATGGCGTTGGGCAGGATGTGCCGGTACATGATCGCGCCGTTGCGCATGCCCAGGGCGCGTGCGGCGCGCACGTATTCCAGGTTGCGCCCGCGCAGGAACTCGGCGCGTACCACGTCCACCAGGCTCATCCACGAGAACAGCAGCATGATCCCCAGCAGCCACCAGAAGTTTGGCTGCACGAAGCTGGCAAGGATGATCAGCAGGTACAGCACTGGCAGGCCCGACCAGATTTCCAGGAAGCGTTGCCCGGCCAGGTCGACCCAACCGCCATAGAAGCCCTGCAATGCGCCGGCGATAACGCCGACGATCGAACTGGCCACGGTCAGGGTCAGGGCGAACAGTACCGAAATGCGGAAACCGTAGATCACCCGCGCCAGCACGTCGCGGCCCTGATCATCGGTGCCCAGCCAGTTGTCTGCCGAAGGCGGAGCCGGGGCAGGGACGCGCAAGTCGTAGTTGATGCTCTGGTAGCTGAACGGGATCGGCGCCCACAGCACGAAGCTGTCTTTGCTGGCCAGCAGTTCGCGGATGTACGGGCTCTTGTAATTGGCCTCCAGCGGGAACTCACCGCCGAAGGTGGTTTCCGGGTAGCGCTTGAACGCCGGGAAGTACCACTCGCCGTCATAGCGCACGGCGATGGGTTTGTCGTTGGCGATCAGTTCGGCGCCCAGGCTCAGGCCGAACAGGATCAGGAACAGCCACAGCGACCACCAGCCACGGCGGTTGGCCTTGAAACGCTCGAAGCGTCGGCGATTGAGGGGGGACAAGGCCATGTCAGTGCTCCCGGCTGGCGAAGTCGATGCGCGGATCGACCAGGGTGTAGGTCAGGTCGCCGATCAGTTTCACCACCAGCCCCAGCAGGGTGAAGATGAACAGGGTGCCGAAGACCACCGGGTAGTCGCGGTTGATGGCCGCCTCGAAACTCATCAGGCCCAGGCCGTCGAGGCTGAAGATCACCTCGATCAGCAATGAGCCAGTGAAGAAGATACCGATGAACGCAGAGGGGAAACCGGCGATCACCAGCAGCATGGCGTTGCGGAACACGTGGCCATACAGCACCCGTGGCCGGCTCAGGCCCTTGGCCTTGGCGGTGACCACATACTGCTTGTTGATCTCGTCGAGGAAGCTGTTCTTGGTCAGGAGGGTCATGGTGGCGAAGTTGCCGATGACCAGCGCGGTGATCGGCAGCACCAGGTGCCAGAAGTAGTCCAGCACTTTGCCGGTGGTGCTCAGCTCGTCGAAGTTGTTGGACGTGAGCCCGCGCAGCGGGAACCAGTCGAAATAGCTGCCGCCGGCGAACAGCACGATCAGCAGGATGGCGAACAGGAACGCCGGAATGGCGTAGCCGACGATGATCGCCGAACTGGTCCAGACATCAAAGTGGCTGCCGTGGCGCACCGCCTTGGCGATGCCCAGCGGGATCGACACCAGGTACATGATCAACGTGCTCCACAGCCCCAGCGAGATCGACACCGGCATCTTCTCGATGATCAGGTCGATGACCTTGGCGTCACGGAAGAAGCTGTCGCCGAAGTCCAGCTGGGCGTAGTTCTTGATCATGATCCACAGGCGTTCGGGCGGCGACTTGTCGAAGCCGTACATGCGCTCGATCTCGGCGATCAGCGCCGGGTCCAGGCCCTGGGCACCGCGGTAGTTGGAGCCGGCCACGGACACTTCGGCACCGCCACCGGCAATGCGGCTGGTGGCGCCTTCGAAGCCTTCGAGCTTGGCGATCATCTGCTCGACCGGGCCACCGGGGGCAGCCTGGACGATGATGAAGTTGATGATCAGGATGCCGAACAGGGTCGGGATGATCAGCAGCAGGCGGCGCAGGATGTAGGCAAGCATGTCAGTTGGCCTCGTCCGCAGAGGCTTCGCTGACCGCCGGGGTCACCCCGGGCTTGATCCACCAGGTGTCGATGCCGATGTCGTACTTGGGCGACACTTTCGGGTGGCCGATGTGGTTCCAGTAGGCCACGCGCCAGGTCTTGATGTGCCAGTTGGGGATCACGTAATAGCCCCACAGCAGTACGCGGTCGAGGGCGCGGCAGTGGTCGATCAGGCTCTGCCGCGAGTCGGCGTTGATCAGCTGGTCCACCAGTTGGTCGATGGCCGGGTCGCGCAGGCCGATGAAGTTGCGGCTGCCGGGGTTGTCGGCGGCGGCGCTGGACCAGAACTCGCGCTGCTCGTTGCCAGGCGAATTGGATTGCGGGTAGCCGCCAACGATCATGTCGTAGTCACGCGAGCGCAGGCGGTTTATGTACTGCGAAACATCGACACGGCGAATGTTCAGCTCGATACCCAGGTCGGCAAGGTTGCGCTTGAACGGCAGCAGAATGCGTTCGAACTCGGTCTGCGCCAGCAGGAACTCGATGCTTGCCGGCTTGCCTTGGGCGTCGACCATCTTGTCGTCGACGATTTTCCAGCCGGCTTCCTGCAACAGCTTGTAGGCCTGGCGCTGCTGCTCGCGGATCATGCCGCTGCCATCGCTCACCGGGTTGCGGAAGGCTGCGGTGAATACCTGGTCGGGCACTTTGCCGCGCAGTGGTTCCAGTATTTTCAGCTCGTTGGCGCCGGGCAGGCCGTGGGCGGCCATTTCCGAGTTCTCGAAGTAGCTGCCGGTGCGGGTGTAGGCGCCGTTGAACAGCTGCTTGTTGGTCCACTCGTAGTCCAGCAGCAGGCTCAGGGCCTGGCGCACACGCACATCCTGGAACACCGGGCGACGGATGTTGAAAATGAAGCCCTGCATGCCGGTGGGGTTGCCGTTGGGCAGCTCCTCCTTGATCAGCCGGCCGTCGCGCACGGCGGGGACGTTGTAGGCGGTGGCCCAGTTCTTTGCACTGACTTCCAGGCCATAGTCGAATGCCCCGGCCTTGAGCGCCTCCAGGGCGACGGTGGTGTCGCGGTAGGCGTCGAACGTCATGGCGTCGAAGTTGTAGAAGCCGCGGTTGATCGGCAGGTCCTTGGCCCAGTAATCCTTGACCCGTTCGTAGCGCACCGAGCGCCCGGCCTTGACCTCGGCGACCTTGTACGGGCCGCTGCCCAACGGGATTTCCAGGTTGCCGCGGTTGAACTCGCGGTTTTCGTACCAGTGCTTGGGCAGTACCGGCAGCTGGCCGAGAATCAGTGGCAGCTCGCGGTTGTTCTTGTGCTTGAACTTGAACAGCACCTTCAGCGGGTCTTCGGCGACCACTTCGGCGACGTCGGCGTAGTACTGGCGGTACAGGGGCGCGCCGTCCTTGATCAGGGCGTTGAAGGTAAATACCACGTCGTCGGCACGCATCGGATGGCCGTCATGGAAGCGCGCCTGCGGGCGCAGGTAGAAGCGCACCCAGCTGTTATCAGGGGCTTTTTCGATCTTGCCGGCCACCAGGCCGTACTCGGTGAACGGCTCATCCTGGCTCTGGCGCATCAGCGTGTCGTAGATGATGCTGATGTTTTCGGCCGCGACGCCCTTGTTGATGAACGGGTTCAGGCTGTCGAAGCCACCGAAGCTGGACTGGCGAAAGGTGCCGCCCTTGGGGGCGTCGGGGTTGACGTAGTCGAAGTGCTTGAAGTCAGCGGGGTACTTGGGCGGCTCGTCGTACAGGGTGAGGGCGTGTTGCGGTGCGGCCAGGGCGGGAAGGCTCAGGCAGGCGAGCAACAGGCTGCCTGCCAGCCGGCGCAGACGGTGCGTTGGCGTCATTGGGCTTTCTCCGAAGTCTTGATCCACCAGCTGTTCAGCCCCAGGGTATAGGGCGGCGTGGTGACGAAGGCGAACCGGTTGCGGTAAGCCAGGCGGTGGTTGTCGAGGTACCAGTTGGGGATCATGTAGTACTGCCATGAGAGCACGCGGTCCAGGGCACGGGCGGCAGCGACCTGGTCATCGCGGGTACGTGCGGCCAGCAGGGTGTCGAGCAGGTGGTCGACGACCGGGTCCTTGACCCCCGCATAGTTCTTGCTGCCCTTGGTCGCGGCCTGGCTGGAGTGGAAGTACAGCCACTGTTCAAGGCCGGGACTGAGGGTCTGGTTCAGGGTCATCAGAATCATGTCGAAATCGAACTGGTCCAGGCGTTGTTTGTACTGGGCACGGTCTACGGTGCGCAAGCGCGCATCGATGCCGATGCTGGACAGGTTTTCGACATAAGGTTGCAGGATGCGTTCAAGGTTGGGGTTTACCAGTAGCAGCTCCATGCGCAGCTGCTGGCCCTTGCTGTCGACCAGGCGCTGGCCGTTCAGCTTCCAGCCGGCGTCAGCGAGCAGGCCCAGGGCCTGGCGCAGGGTCTGGCGGCTGATGCCACGGCCGTCGGTGTGGCTGACCTTGTACGGTTCGCTGAACAGCTTGGCCGGCAACTGGTCACGGAATGGCGCCAGCAACAGCCATTCCTTGCCGGTGGGCAGCCCGCTGGCGGCGAACTCGCTGTTGGGGTAGTAGCTGGTCGAGCGCCGGTAGGCACTGCTGAACAGTGCGCGGTTGGTCCATTCGAAGTCGAGCATCAGCCCAAGCGCCTGGCGCACCCGCGGGTCACTGAAGGTGGCCCGGCGACTGTTCATGAACAGGCCCTGGGTTTGGGTGGGGATGCTATGCGGGATCTGTGCCTTGATCACCTCGCCACGGCGCACGGCCGGGAAGTTGTAGCCGTTGGCCCAGTTCTTTGCCTGGTGCTCGATATAAATGTCGAACTCGCCCGCCTTGAACGCCTCGAAGGCCACCGTGGCGTCACGGTAAAACTCGTACTCCACGCGCTTGAAGTTGTACTTGCCACGGTTTACCGCCAGGTCCTTGCCCCAGTAGTTCTTCACCCGCTCGAACACCAGCCGGCGCCCGGGCTGTACCTCGGTGATGCGGTAGGGCCCGCTGCCCAGTGGTGGCTCGAAGGTGGTGGCCTTGAAGTCACGCTTTTGCCAGTAATGCTTGGGCAGCACCGGCATTTCGCCCAGGCGCAGGATCAGCAGCGGGTTGCCGGCGCGCTTGAACACGAAGCGGATTCGCAGCGGGCCGAGGATGTCGACCCGTTGTACTTCCTGCAGGTTGGTGCGGTAGATCGGGTGGCCGTCCTTGAGCAGCGTGCGGTAGGAAAAGGCCACGTCTGCCGAGGTGATCGGCTGCCCATCATGCCAGCGGGCTTCCGGACGCAGGTTGAATACCACCCAGCTGCGGTCCTCGCTGTACTCCACCGAACGGGCAATCAGGCCATAGCTGGAGGTGGGTTCGTCACCGGACGGGTCGTACTGCCCGGTGCCGACCATCAGCGGCTCGTTCAGCTCGCTGATGCCGTACTGCTGGAAATTGGGCGTGGTGATCGGGCTCGACCCCTTGAAGGTGTAGGGGTTGAGGGTGTCGAAGGTGCCAAAAGCCATGGCCCGCAAAGTACCGCCCTTGGGCGCTTGCGGGTTGACCCAGTCGAAGTGGGTGAAGGTGGCTGGGTACTTGAGCGTGCCGAACTGCGCGTATCCGTGGCTTTCGCTCACCATCGCGGCTGCGGGGAAGCTCAAGGCCAGGCTGAGTGACAGCAGGAGGGGACGTATCAAGTCGGCATCCGATCCAGAGGCGTTGGGCTTTGATCGAGTACAGTAACAGCTTGGTGGGGTTGGAAAAAGAGAGGGGCTGGGGTTTTCCAGTGGCTGGGTTTTCAGGCCCATTCGCGGGCCCGCCCGCTCTCACAGGTACGGCACTGGCTTTGAGGGCTGTGAAACACCTGTGGGAGCGGGCGGGCCCGCGAATGGGCTGCAAAGCAGCCCCTGTAACGACTCAATGCCCGAGGTAGACGGTCAGGGTCTGGCCTGGCTTGAGGGCATGGCCGCTGCGTGGGTTCCAGCGCTTGAGGTGCTTCATTTCCACATTGAAGCGCTTGGCTACCAGATACAGGGAGTCGCCCTTGCGGACCTTGTACTGCGTGGAGCGCTTCCCGGAAGCGGCAACCCGGTTGCCGGCGGCACTCGAGGCGTTGCCGCCGCGCAGGGCCAGGACCTGGCCGGCGCGCAGGCTGTTGCCGGACAGGCGGTTCCAGCGCTTGATGTCCTTGACCGACACCCGATTGGCCTTGGCGATGGCGCCCAGGTTGTCGCCCCGCTTGACCCGGTAGCTGCGTGTGGCCACCGGTGCCTTGGCTTCGGCCACGGCGCGGGCGAACGCGGCCTTGGGCGGCTGCAGGCTGACCAGCTGCTCTGGGTTGAGGTTGGACAGGCTGGCACTGAGCAGCTGTGCCTTGGCGGTCGGTACCAGCAGTTGTTTAGGGCCGTCGACGGTCATCCGCTTCTTGAACGCCGGGTTAAGCTGGATCAGCTCATCCTCGTCGATGTTGGCGAAGGCTGCAACGCGGGTCAGGTCCAGGCGTTCATTGATCGCCACCGCCTCGAAGTACGGTTCGTTGGCGATCGGGGTGAGATTGACGCCATAGGCTTCTGGCGTGGACACCACCTGCGACAGCGCCAGCAACTTGGGTACGTAGTCGCGGGTTTCCTGTGGCAGGGGCAGGTTCCAGTAGTCGGTCGGCAGGCCGAGCTTTTCGTTGCGCTCGATGGCCCGGCTGACGGTACCTTCGCCGGCATTGTAGGCCGCCAGGGCAAGCAGCCAGTCACCGTTGAACATGTCGTGCAGGCGGGTCAGGTAGTCCAGCGCCGCGTTGGTCGATGCGGTGACGTCGCGGCGGCCGTCATAGAAGTTGGTCTGGCGCAGGTTGAAGTGACGACCGGTGGCGGGCATGAACTGCCACATGCCGGCGGCGCTTGCACGCGAGTACGCCATCGGGTTGTAGGCGCTTTCGATGGCCGGCAACAAGGCCAGCTCCAGCGGCATGCCACGTTCTTCAAGACGTTCGACGATATAGTGCAAGTACAGGCTGCCACGCTCGCCAGCGCTTTCGATGAAGGTTGGATTGCTGGCGAACCACAGGCGCTGCTGCTCGATGCGCGGGTTGACGTCGATGCTGTCCTGCAGGGCGAAGCCCTGGCGCATGCGCTCCCATACATCCTGCGGCGCCTGCTCCGCCGGCTTGACCAGTAGCGGCGAAGGCTTGTGCTTGATCCGCGCCTGGTAGTTGTGCGCGCGAACGCTATCGGATTCGTCGAGCTGACGGGTGCTCTGGCAGCCCACCAAGGTGGCGGCCAGAGCCAGCGCACTGATTTGGGCCAGACGCGTCAGGGCGACGGAATGAGAGGTTCTGCGGCTACGGGAAGACATCGGCTGATACAGGTATCCGGGCGAAAAAGTTCGGCGATTCTAGAAACCGCTCCGGGCCTGGTCAACCTTTGACCATCACTTGCGATATATCTTGCGGTTATCAGAAGGTGTCCTTCCAAGACCTCAAGGCAGCAAAAACAGCGACATGCGAGGTGTTCGAATGTCCCTTCCATTCGTCTGCTTTTTGTTTAACTAATGTTTCAGAGGTACGCAAAAAGGGGTTGGTCAGGCGTTCCAGGCCAATCGTCGATGGCAAGCTGATGCGATTTTCCGCGCGCAACCGGCTAACGTCTTCGAACCGTTGCTGAACATGCGGATTGCTGGGCTCCACTGCCTTGGCGAAGCGCAGGTTGCTGAGGGTGTATTCGTGGGCGCAGTACACCTCGGTTTGCGCTGGCAGCGCCGCCAGGCGGGCGAGGGCAGGCTGCATCTGTTCGGGTGTACCCTCGAACATGCGCCCGCAGCCGGCGGCGAACAGGGTGTCGCCACTGAACAGAATGGGCGTTGCTGGCTGGTCGCTGAAGAAGGCGATATGCCCCAGCGTGTGGCCGGGCACTGCGAGCACCTGGAAGCCCACGCCCAGCACTTCCAGCAGGTCGCCGTCGTTCAATGCCAGGTCGCGGCCGGGGATGCGCTCGTTGGCCGGGCCGCAGACCCGCGCGCCGCTCAGTTGCTTGAGCCGTTCAACGCCGCCGACATGATCGTTGTGGTGGTGGGTGACCAGGATGTCGCTCAGCGTCCATCCGGGGTTTGCCGCTAGCCAGCGTTCCACCGGGCCGGCATCACCCGGGTCAACCACCGCGCAACGGCGTTTGGCAGTATCCTGTAACAACCAGATGTAGTTGTCGGAGAAAGCGGGGAGAGCATCGATCTGTATCATGGTGCGGATCCGATTCGCCTAGCGTGGCACATGAGGGCATCTTAGCCGCGATGGCGCGGTGGGAGAACCTTCGAAGGAGAGCGCAATGACCGACCAAGCGTTTGCCCAGGCCGACCCGGACTGGGTCGAGCTGATCAGCCTGGCCCGTGAGTGGTTCAACGGCCCACTCGGGCAACTGATGCTCAAGGAGGAGGACAAACTGCTGGAAGAAGAGCTAGGGCGCTTCTTCGGGGGTTACCTTGTGCATTATGGGCCATGCGCCGAGGCACCGCCCAGCGCCCCGCAGGTGCAGCGCAACGTGCGCCTTGGCGCGCCATTGCCGGGGGTGGAGATCGTCTGCGAAGAGCAGGCGTGGCCGCTGAGCGAGCATGCCGCCGACGTGGTGGTACTGCAGCACGGCCTGGACTTCTGCCTTTCACCGCATGGTCTGCTGCGCGAGGCGGCCAGTGCAGTGCGCCCGGGCGGGCATCTGCTGATCGTCGGCATCAATCCGTGGAGCAGCTGGGGCATGCGCCATTTCTTCAGCCATGGCGCCCTGCGCAAAGCGCGTTGCATCTCGCCTTCGCGGGTGGGCGACTGGCTCAACCTGCTGGGTTTCGCGCTGGAGAAACGCCGCTTCGGGTGCTATCGTCCGCCGCTTGCCTCACCTGCCTGGCAGCAACGCCTGGAGGGCTGGGAACGACTGGCCGGCGGCTGGCAGGGCTCTGGTGGCGGGGTATACCTGCTGGTGGCGCGCAAGATGGTGGTAGGCCTGCGGCCTCTGCGGCCGGAACGCCGCGAGCCAATGGGCAAGCTGCTGCCGCTGCCACTGGCGAAGGTCAACCGCACCGCAGCCAACCCCGAAACTGACAAGCACTGAATTCAAGAGTGGTACATGAGCGATAGCGTCGAGATGTTTACTGATGGTGCCTGCAAGGGCAACCCTGGCCCGGGTGGCTGGGGCGTGCTGATGATCTACAAGGGCGTCGAGAAGGAACTGTGGGGCGGCGAACGTGAGACCACCAACAATCGCATGGAGCTGATGGCCGCGATCCAGGGCCTGATGTCGCTCAAGCGTGAATGCGAGGTGGTCCTGACCACCGACTCGCAGTACGTGATGAAGGGCATCAACGAATGGATGGTCAACTGGAAGAAGCGCGGCTGGAAGACCGCCGCCAAGGAGCCGGTGAAGAACGCCGACCTGTGGCAGCTGCTGGATGAGCAGGTCAACCGCCACAAGGTGACCTGGAAGTGGGTGCGCGGCCATATCGGCCACCCCGGCAACGAACGCGCCGACCAGCTGGCCAACCGGGGGGTTGATGAGGTGCGCGCCCAGCGTTGAGCTGGGTTACAATCGCCGCCTTTGTAACTGATGCAAGTTGGAGCGCCCCGCGTGGAGCAGCAGCAAGATAAACGGTTCGTCATTCTCGATACCGAAACCACGGGTATGCCGGTTGGCGAAGGCCACCGGATCATCGAGATCGGCTGCGTCGAGGTCATCGGCCGGCGCCTGACCGGGCGGCACTTCCACGTCTACCTGCAGCCGGACCGCGAGAGTGACGAGGGCGCCATCAACGTCCACGGTATCACCGATGCGTTCCTGGTCGGCAAGCCACGTTTTGCGGATGTTGCCGAGGAATTCTTCGCGTTCATTCAAGGTGCCACGCTGGTCATCCACAACGCGGCGTTCGACGTTGGTTTCATCAACAACGAATTCGCCTTGCTCGGCCAGCAGGATCGTGCGGACGCTGCGCAATATTGCACCATCCTCGATACCTTGCTGCTGGCACGCTCGCGTCACCCGGGGCAACGCAACAGCCTGGATGCGCTGTGCAAACGTTACGACATCGACAACTCGGGCCGTGAGCTGCACGGCGCGCTGCTCGACTCGGAGCTGCTGGCAGACGTCTACCTGGCGATGACCGGTGGCCAGACCAGCCTGTCGCTGGCTGGCCATGGGGCAGACGCCGATGATGATGGGCAGGGCGCTGGCGGTAGCGAGATCCGCCGGATTGTCGGGCGTGCGCCTGGGCGGGTGATCATGGCCAGTGCTGAAGAACTGGAGGCGCATGCCGAGCGGCTGGCGGCCATCGCCAAGTCGGCGGGTGGGCCTTCGATGTGGCAGGCCCTGACCGAGACACCGGCGGGTTGAGACGCTTGGCTTGCCGTGGGTTGTGCGGTGGTGTTGAGATCGAGCGCCGCCCGCGCGGCGCATGATTTACGCCCCACCCCAACCCTCAAGACAGGCACGTCAACTACCCTGAAATGGACCCCATGTCCTTCGGAGGTAGCCACCTGATGTACAAGGACCTCAAGTTCCCGATCCTCATCGTCCACCGCGCCATCAAGGCCGACAGCGTTGCCGGCGAACGGGTGCGCGGAATTGCCGATGAGCTGACCCAGGACGGCTTCACCGTCATCAAGGCCGCTGACCACGCCGAAGCACGCCTGGTCGCCGCCACCCACCACGGCCTGGCCTGCATGCTGATCGCGGCCGAAGGCGCCGGCGAGAACACCCACCTGCTGCAGAACATGGCCGAGCTGATCGGCTTGGCCCGCCTGCGTGCACCCAACCTGCCGATCTTCGCCCTGGGCGAGCAGGTCACTTTGGAAAACGCACCCGCCGAGGCCATGAGCGAGCTCAACCAGCTGAGGGGCATCCTCTACCTCTTCGAAGACACCGTACCATTCCTCGCCCGCCAGGTGGCGCGAGCTGCACACGCATACCTCGACGGCCTGCTGCCGCCTTTCTTCAAGGCGCTGGTGCAACATACCGCGCAGTCCAACTATTCCTGGCATACCCCGGGGCACGGCGGCGGCGTGGCTTATCACAAAAGCCCGGTTGGCCAGGCCTTTCACCAATTCTTCGGGGAGAACACCCTGCGCTCGGACTTGTCCGTTTCGGTCCCTGAACTGGGCTCGCTGCTCGACCATACCGGCCCGCTGGCCGCAGCCGAGGCCAGGGCCGCACGCAACTTCGGCGCTGACCACACCTTCTTCGTCATCAATGGCACCTCGACAGCCAACAAGATCGTCTGGCACGCCATGGTCGGTCGTGACGACCTGGTATTGGTGGACCGCAACTGTCACAAGTCGGTGGTGCACGCGATCATCATGACCGGCGCCATTCCCCTGTACCTGTGCCCCGAGCGCAATGAACTGGGCATCATCGGACCGATCCCGCTCAGTGAGTTCAGCGCCGAGGCAATTGCGGCGAAGATCCAGGCCAACCCCTTGGCTCGCGACCGTGGGCAGCGAATCAAGCTAGCGGTGGTGACCAACTCGACCTACGACGGGCTGTGTTATCACGCGGGAATGATCAAGCAAGCCTTGGGTAGCAGTGTCGAGGTCCTGCACTTTGACGAGGCCTGGTTTGCCTATGCGGCGTTCCATGACTTTTTTGCCGGGCGTTACGCCATGGGCACCACCTGCTTGGCAGAAAGCCCGCTGGTGTTCAGCACCCATTCCACCCACAAGCTGCTGGCCGCATTCAGCCAGGCTTCGATGATTCACGTGCAGGACGGCGCCAGGCGTCAGCTGGACCGGGACCGTTTCAACGAAGCGTTCATGATGCACATCTCGACTTCGCCACAGTACAGCATCCTCGCGTCGCTGGACGTGGCCTCGACCATGATGGAGGGGCCGGCCGGGCGCTCGCTGCTGCAGGAAATGTTCGACGAGGCGCTGAGCTTTCGGCGTGCCTTGGCCAACCTGCGCGAGCACATCGCGGCTGACGACTGGTGGTTCAGTATCTGGCAACCGCCGACTGCCGAAGGCATCCAGCGGCTGGCGGCACAGGACTGGCTGCTGCAGCCCGGAGCTGACTGGCATGGGTTTGGTGAGGTGGCAGACGACTACGTGCTGCTCGACCCGCTGAAGGTCACCCTGGTAATGCCTGGCCTGAATGCCGGCGGGGCGCTGGGCGCGCATGGGATCCCGGCCGCCGTGGTCAGCAAGTTCCTCTGGGAGCGCGGATTGGTAGTGGAAAAAACCGGTCTGTACAGCTTTCTGGTGCTGTTTTCCATGGGGATTACCAAAGGCAAGTGGAGCACCTTGCTCACCGAGTTGCTGGACTTCAAGCGGCACTATGACGGCAACACTCCGCTGAGCAGCTGCCTGCCGAGCGTGATGGCTGCTGATACGTCACGCTACCAGGGCATGGGCCTGCGTGACCTGTGCGACCAACTGCATGACTGTTACCGCGGCAACGCCACGGCCAAGCAGCTGAAGCGCCTGTTCACGCGCTTGCCGGAAGTCGCCGTGAGCCCGGGCCGGGCGTATGACCAGATGGTCCGCGGCGAAGTGGAGGCGGTGCCGATCGAGGCACTGCCAGGGCGTGTGGCGGCGGTGATGCTGGTACCGTACCCACCCGGCATTCCATTGATCATGCCGGGAGAGCGGTTTACCGAGGCAACCCGTTCGATCCTTGATTACCTTGCGTTCGCCCGGGCGTTCAACCAGGGCTTCCCCGGTTTTGTCGCCGACGTGCACGGCCTGCAGAATGAAAACGGCTGCTACACGGTAGATTGCATCACGGAATGCGGGTGATTTCGACGCCGCTGCGGGCCAGTTCGAAACGGTTTTCACCCAGGTGGTTGACCTTGTCGCCGATGGCCAGGCGGTAGGTGGTGATGGGGGCGCCCAGCGTGCTGCCGTCAAGTTGCAGGGTCGACTCCTGGAACTCGTGCACGGGGTAGATACGGCCTTCGGCGTCACGGGCGTGGAATTGGCCGACCATTACTGCTGCCATTTGGGTGGAAACCTCTGAAATACGTAGGAAATGTCTGCAGGCATAGACCGTGGAACAGCGCCGGAAGTTTTCGGTTTTGTGAAAAAAAACCAAAGCGGCGAGAAACGGTCATCTATAACTACAACGTCCTTTTACCCCGCAAAGGTTGGAAATTGCCATGAGCCAGGTGTATTCGGTAGCGGTTGTCGTCGGTAGCTTGCGCAAGGAGTCCTACAACCGCAAGGTAGCCCGCGCACTTTCGGAGCTGGCACCGTCCAGCCTTGCCCTGAAGATCGTCGAGATTGGCGATTTGCCGTTGTACAACGAAGATGTCGAAGCCGAAGGTGCGCCAGAAGCCTGGAAGCGCTTTCGCGAGGAGATCCGCCGCAGTGATGCGGTGCTTTTCGTCACCCCGGAATACAACCGTTCGGTGCCGGGCTGCCTGAAGAATGCCATTGATGTGGGCTCACGGCCTTATGGCCAGAGTGCCTGGGGCGGCAAGCCGACAGCGGTGGTGAGCGTGTCGCCGGGGGCTATTGGCGGGTTTGGAGCCAACCATGCCGTGCGTCAGTCGCTGGTGTTTCTGGACATGCCCTGCATGCAAATGCCCGAGGCCTACATAGGTGGCGCAGCGAGTCTGTTCGACGACGCCGGCAAGCTCAACGACAAGACCCGGCCGTTCTTGCAGGCGTTTGTCGACAAGTTCGCTTCGTGGGTGAAGTTGAACCGGGCGGTTTGAGGCCTGTTCGTTTATGGGGGCCGCACAGCGGCCCCGTCTGTTTAGCGGAAGCTGTAGGAAACCCCGGCATACACACCAAAGCCTTCGCCCGGTGTAGAGCGAGCGTTGTCGTTGCCGGCATCGTTGTAGGCCGGTGTCACCGTCGCTGCATAGCGCTTGTTGGTCAGGTTGCGCAGGTCCAGCCAGGTCTGCCAGTCCTGTTTCGGCGAATCCCAGCCAACGCGTGCCCCAAGCAGGGCGTATTCGTCCGCGTGGTAGCTGTTGGCATAATCCACCTGCACCTTCGAGGCCATCTGCGTATTCACCCCTGCATAAAAACCGCTCGGCCAGTCGTAGCGCAGTTCAGCCTGGTAGTAATGCATGGGGATACCGGGCAGGCGGTTGTCGCCGAACGTGTCGTCATCCCGGTAATGGAAGTCGCTGAAGGTGTAGGCCTGGCGCAAGCTCAGCTTGCCCGTGCCGGCGCGCTCCCACAGGGTGCTGTCGAGGCCAGCTTCGACGCCTTGGTGCACGGTGGCGCTGGCGTTGAACTCCGAGGTGAAGTTCGGCACCACCTCCACCGCCAACAGCTCGTGGCGCACCTGCGAGTAGTACCAGGCCAGGTCCCAGCGGCCGACCGCCGAGTCGCCACGGGCGCCAAGTTCCAGGGTGGTGGCAGTCTGGTTCTGCATTTCGATCGGCTGGATCTGCTTGCCGCCAGTGCTTGGCGCGCTCCAGATCAGTGACCATGGGTGGGGCGGTTCGACCGAGCGGCTGAGGTTGCCGTACACCTGCAGATCCGGGCGGATGTCGTAGCGCAGCCCAACCCGTGGCGCGTAGTCCCAGTCATGCATGCTCACTTTGCCCCCTTCGGCGGGGTAGGTGACGTCACTTTCGCGGCGGGTGTAGATCATCGCCAGGCCGGTGGTCAGCCACAGGTTGGGCGCCAGCTCCAGGTCGTTGCCGGCATGCACAACGGTATCTGAACCCTGGTAAGTGAAGTCGCGGGTACGTGCACCGAACACGTCGCCATTGCGCGCGAACTGCGAGGCGCCGCTGTTGGGCAGGTGCTTGGTGGTGCGCCAGCCGATGGTGGTCTTGCTTTCATGGCCGAACACGGTGTCGCGGCGGAAATAGTTCAGCGTGCCGCTGACATCGGTGTAGGCCACTTTCAGGCGCATCGGGCCTTCGCGCAGGTCCATCGGGTAGTCGTGGTAGACCAGGCCAGCCTCAAGGCGCGCATCGTCGTCGAGGTAGAAGGTGGTCTTGTTGCCGACCCAGGTGCTGCCAGGCTGTGGGCGGCTGTCGTCCCGGGCCAGATAGGCTGGGTTGGCCGCACGCGGGTGGTGCTTGATCTGGTCCTTGGTCAGGCGCCCGGCGAGTTCGTTTTCGGTCTCCCGGTAGCGCAGGTAAAAGCGGGTTTCCAGGTTTGGGTTGAAGCGGTAACCGACGTTGGCGGCAACGCCTTTGGCACTGCCGCTGCTGTGGTTCTGGTAGCCGTCATACTCCGAGTCGGTCAGGGCCACGTAATAGTCGAGGTTGCCCAGTACCTGGCCGGAGCTGATGTGGCGGTGCTGGTAGCCGCGGCTGCCGACTTCGTAGCGCACCTGCAGGGGGGCTGCGTCGTAGCCGGTGTGAGTGACATAGTTGATCGCGCCGCCCAAGGCCAGCGAGCCCTGGTCAAAGCCATTGGCGCCGCGCAGTATCTCTGCACGGCTCAGCCACAAGGGTTCGAACAGCTCGTAGGGGGTACCCCCAGGGCCGGTCAGCGGCAGGCCGTCGAACATCGTGTAAACGCCGGAGCCGTGAGCGCCTGGTGCACGGTTGATGCCCGAGCCGCGGATCGACAGCTTGATGCCGTCATTGCCTGCCGATTGCGCGAATACCCCGGGCTGATAGGCCAGCACGTCCTGATTGCTGGCCACCCGGCCTTGCCCGACGCGCTGCATGTCCACCAGGTTACTGGCGCCTGGCACTTCACGCAGGCGCTCACTGGCTGCCGTCAGCTCGTCCTGCTCTTCATCGGTGATCAACACCTGGCCCAGCTCGACCGACGGTGCCGCCACGGCGGGCTGCGTGGCGCCAAAGGCAGCCAGCAGGCCAAGGCAGGAAGACAGGGGAAAAACGCAACGCATTGTACGACTCCAGGCGAAAGGCGAATGGACAACGGCGTTGAGACGAGCGAAATGCCGCTTGAAGCACGAAGGAATTCAGCAAATTTCGTGCAGCCTTCGTCAGACGGTTTTGTACGAAACTTCTTTACAAGCGGCTGCGCTGGAAGGCCCTGGCCTGTGCTTCGTAAGGTGACTGCAGATCGGCAGCGATGCCTCGCTCAACCACCTGCGGAGTTCAATCATGACTGACAATGCTCGACACTCGCTGCAACACCCGGCGGACGCTCCGGTTCGCTTGACGCCACGTGAACAGCAGGTGCTGTTGTGGTGTGCCTATGGCAAAAGCTCGTGGGAGATAGGCCAGATCCTGGCGTGCAAGGAGTCGACCGTGAACTTTCATGTGTCCAACATCCTGCGCAAGTTCGATGTGCCTACGCGGGTGGCGGCAGTGATCAAGGCCATCCGCTACGGCATGCTGGCAGAGCAGTGAGGGGGTGATGCATGGGTAACGATCCTCGGCTGCCACGCTTTGCCGATAGCCACGACCCGTTCTGGCCGCGGGTGGACCTCGGCAGGCTACGTGAACGCCTGCAACTGCAAGAGTCTGTCAGTGAGGTTGCACTGGAAGTAGCGGCCCGCTGTGCGGCCATCGACGCAGCTCGCGAATTCGCTCGCTGGCGGTCAGTCTTGCGAGACCGGGGCTACAAGCGCCTCGAAGATGTCGCCGGGCACGACCATGGGCGTGCCTTGCGGGTGTGCTACATCCGGTTCGTCGAAGCAGCGGTGATGTACAGCCTGCGTTCGGCGGCCTGCCAGCCGGTTCCAAGAGGAGGAAAGCCCAATGCCTGAGCAGTCGCTTCTGGATGAACTGGCCGCGGCCGTGATGGCGCTGCTGGGTGAGGACGGCAATGTACTGTTCGCTGCGCTGCTGGGGGCATTGCTGGTCAGCGCGGCGCGCGATCGATTGATCACCAATACAGACAAGCGCCTGACACTGAGCAAGAAATTGCTGTTGGTGTTCGTCACCGTGGGTGTGGGGCACCTGTTCGAGCCACTGGTTTCGTCACTGTTGCCACTGTTGACCCGTGGCATGGCGGCATTCGTGGCTGCCGTGGTGGTGATCCCCATCAGCCTGAAGGTCATGGTGCTGGTGGACACGCTCGACCCGCGTGAACTGCTCCAGCGCTGGCGCCGGCGGGGTTAGCCAACAAGCTCACTCAACTGCTGTTCCAGTTGCTGGATACGCTGCTTGTCCTTGATGAACAACAGGATGGCCTGTCGATCACTGGGCGATAGCGTACGCAGGCGCTCAAGCATGTCGCATTCCCAACCTGTTTCATCAGGGCCTGCGGGGTGCTGCTCGGGCTGTCCCAACAACAGCCAGTCCAGGGAGCAATCATGTTGCCTGGCAATATCTATGCAAAGTGAGTACGGAATGCTGTCGCGCACCTTCCAGCTACTCAAGGTTTGCGGGCTCACCGACAGTGCACGGGACAGCTCGGCATCAGACTGCGAGCCGGTCAGCAATTTAAGGCGCGTGAGCACCGCAGCAAGTACGTGAGTACTCATAACAAATATCCATGACTGGTTTATTGATATTCCATGGGCTTAAACTACTCGTTATGAATACAGCCCTGCGTTTTAAGGAGCATATCTGCAATGAGAAACATCAAACTGAAGAATAGACCTAGCTTTGCAGCTAATACTGACACAGCCAAGCGAGCATTCTCACAGAAGATGAAGCTGAACAGTGCTTGCAGGTACTTGCCGTGAGTACTTACAAGCTGGTTTGCCCGCATTGCCATAGCCGGATGCGCATACGCACCAGCGAAGGGCGACATATTTTCCTGCGCATCGCTTATTTGCAATGCACAACCGAGGCATGCGGCTGGTCGGTGCGTGCCGAGTTCGAAATGACCCATGAGCTCTCTCCCAGTGGCATGCCCAACCCAGAAGTCTACCTGCCTTCGGCCAATGGTGATTTGCGCAAGGCCGCGTTGCCGGGAGCAGGGCACGGTAGCCCTGGTGAGTGAGCCAGCAACTGGCGCAAAAAAAAACACCCCGCATAAGCGGGGTGTCTTGTATTGCCGGGGCAATCAGCCGATCAGTTGCAGGCCTGCCTGCTGGACCAGTTCCAGCAGTGGTTGTGGGTAGACACCGAGCACGAAGGCAAGAATGGCGATGGCCAGCAGCATGACACCACCGGTGCGCTGTTCCCACTTCAGTGGAGCGTCGTGGCGACGCAGGTTCGGTTCGACCAGGTACAGGGTGACCATGACGCGCAGGTAGTAGTACACGCCGATGGCGCTGCCGATCACCAGGGCACCGACCAGCCACCACAGGTGCGACTCGACACCGGTGGCGATGATGTAGAACTTGCCGATGAAGCCGGCAGTCAGCGGGATGCCCGCCAGCGACAGCATCATCACGGTCAGTACGGCAGTCAGGTACGGACGGCGCCAGAACAGGCCGCGGTACTCGTACAGCGCATCGGCGTCACGGCCGGCGTAAGGCGAGGACATCAAGGTGATGACACCGAAGGCGCCCAGGCTGGTGATCACGTAGGTGACCAGGTACACGCCCATGGCTTCCAGGGCCAGGCCCTTGCTGGCTACCAGGGCGATGAGCAGGTAGCCAAAGTGGGCGATCGACGAGTAACCGAGCAGGCGCTTGAGGTTGCTCTGGGTCAGCGCCAGCAGGTTACCGACCAGGATCGAGGCGACCGCAATGACTGCCAGTACGGTGCTCAGCACGCCGCTGCTGGCGGCAGGGGAGAGCATGAACAGGCGCACGACCACAGCGAACACCGCGACCTTGCTGGCGGTGGCCAGGAACGCGGCGACCGGTGCCGGAGCGCCTTCGTACACGTCCGGGGTCCACAGGTGGAAGGGTACCAGCGACAGCTTGAAGGCCAGGCCGACCAGCATCATGCCCAGGCCCAGCTGGGCCACCAGGCTTGGCATGCTGGTGGCGGCCAGGGCCTTGCCGATCTGGTCGAAGCTCAGGCTGCCAGCGTCGGCGTACAGCAGGGCCATGCCGAACAGCAGGAAGGCCGAGCCTGCGGCCGACAACACCATGTACTTGATGCCGGCTTCCAGCGAACGCTTGTTGAAGAACGCGTACGCCACCAGGCCGTAGACCGGCACCGACAGCAGCTCCAGGCCGATGAACAGACCAGCCAGGTGGTTGGCGCTGACCAGCACCAGACCACCAAGGGCCGACATCAGCAGCAGCAGGTAGAGTTCTTCACGGTTGCCCGGGAAACCCTTGGAGCCTTCGCCAAGGTAGGCGTGGGCGAGGGTGACGCAGGCCAGCGTTGCCACCAGGACAATCGCCATGTACAGGCAGGCGAACTTGTCGATGGTGAGCAGCGGGGTGACCGCCAGCGGCGCGACCTTCAGCGCCGGCAGGATCGACAGCAGGGCCAGGTTCAGGCCCACGGTGGACAGCAGGAAGGTCTGCGAGTGGTTGCGCTTCCAGGCGATCGCCAGCATCACCACCACCGTGGTGATGGTGGTGATCAGCATCGGCGCCAATGCGATGAAGTGTTGAGTGGTGAATTCCATAGCGCTCTTACCGGGCCGAAGCGAGTTGAGTGAAAGCGGAACCGAGCCACTGCTGCACGCCACTCATGGTGGCGGCAGAGGTGTCGAGGAACGGCTGCGGATACACGCCCAGCAGGATCAGCAATACCGCCAGGCCCAGCACCATGATCAGTTCGCGACCGTCCATGCCGGCCAGCACGGTGTCGGTCTTGGCCGGGCCGAAGTAGGCGCGGTGGATCATGATCAGCGAGTACACCGAACCGAACACCAGGCCGGTGGTGGCAATCACGGTGATCCACGGTACATGCACGAAGCTGCCGAGCAGGATCAGGAACTCGCCGACGAAGTTGCCGGTGCCTGGCAGGCCCAGCGATGCAGCGGCGAAGAACAGGCTGATGGCGGGCAGGTAGGCGATGCGGTGCCACAGGCCACCCATCTGGCGCATGTCACGGGTGTGCAGGCGTTCGTACAACTGGCCGGACAGGATGAACAGCGCGGCAGCCGACAGGCCGTGGGCCAGCATCTGAATCACCGCGCCTTGCAGAGCCTGCTGGCTGCCGGAGTAAATACCGATCAGCACGAAGCCCATGTGCGAGACGCTGGAGAAGGCGATCAGGCGCTTGATATCGGTCTGCGCGAAGGCCAGGAAGGCACCATAGAAGATGCCGATCAGGCCCAGGGTCATGGCAATTGGCGCGAACTCGGCCGAGGCGTTCGGGAACAGCGGCAGGGCGAAGCGCAGCAGGCCGTAGGCTGCAGTCTTCAGCAAGATACCGGCCAGGTCCACGGAGCCTGCGGTGGGTGCCTGGGCATGAGCGTCAGGCAGCCAGGAGTGGAACGGCACTACCGGCAGCTTCACCGCGAAGGCGATGAAGAAGCCCAGCATCAGCACGTATTCCACGCCCGCTGGCAGCTCGGCCTTGAGCAGGTCGCTGTAGTTGAAGGTGAGCACGCCGGTGGTGTTGTAGTTGACCAGTACCAGGCCCAGGATCGCTACCAGCATGATCAGGCCGCTGGCCTGGGTGAAGATGAAGAACTTGGTCGCCGCGTAGATCCGGGTCTTCTTGCCGTCTGCCGAGCTGTGACCCCAGAGCGCGATGAGGAAGTACATCGGCACCAGCATCATTTCCCAGAAGAAGAAGAACAGGAACAGGTCCAGGGCCAGGAACACACCGACCACGCCGCCGAGGATCCACATCAGGTTGAGGTGGAAGAAGCCGACGTGACGCTGGATTTCTTTCCAGGAACACAGTACCGACAGCACACCGAGCAGGCCGGTGAGCAGGATCATCAGCAGCGACAGGCCGTCGAGGGCCAGGTGGATGCTGATGCCGAAGCGCTGGATCCACTGGACTTTGTATTCCACGGCCCAGGCCGGTTCGGCGCCCGGAGCGGGAGCGAGCGTGTAGTCGCCGGTGCCCCAGAGGTACAGGCCAATGCCGAGCAGCAGGGACATGGTCAGCAGCGCGATCCAGCGCGGCAGGGTGGCACCGAAGCGCTCACCCAGCCAGCACAGGAAGCCGCCGATGAAGGGGATCAGGATCAGCCAAGGCAAAATCATGACGGGTTGGTTTCCTTTGGCAAAGTCGCAAGATTCATAGTCATACCGCAGCCACTACCACGGCACCGAGTACCAGCACGGCACCCACGGCGATAGAGGCGGTGTACCAGCGCAGCTGGCCAGTCTCGGTCTTGCTCATGGCGACATGGCCGCCACGCGCCATCCGCGGAATCAGGCCGATGGTGCGGTCAACCGGGTCCTTGCGCAGGATGTGGCTGATCAGCAGGTACGGTTTGACGAAGAGCTTGTCGTAGATCCAGTCGAAGCCCCAGGCAGCGAACCACCAGGCCGACAGGACACGACCGATGCCGCTGTTGGCAACGGCGCTGACGAAGCTGCGCTTGCCCAGGAACAGCAGGGCCGACAGCAGGATACCGGCGATGGCGATGGCACCCGAGGTGATCTCCAGCGCATGTTTGGCTTCGCCACCGGCATGGCCGGCGCTTTCAGGCAACACGCCTGCCAGCGGTGGGGTGATCCAGGCACCGACGAAGGTCGACAGCACGATCAGCACGCCCAGCGGCAGCCAGTGGCTGATGCCGTGGCCGGCATGGGCTTCGGTCTTGGCTTCGCCGTGGAAGGCGATGAAGATCAGGCGGAAGGTGTACAGCGAGGTCATGAACGCACCGACCAGGCCGGCGTACAGCAGGCCGGTGTTGCCACTGGCGAACGCTTCCCAGAGGATCTCGTCCTTGGAGTAGAAGCCCACGGTCACGATCGGCAGGGCGGCCAGGGCGGCACCACCGACCACGAAGCTGGCGTAGGCCAGCGGCAGTTTCTTCCACAGGCCGCCCATCTTGAAGATGTTCTGCTCGTGGTGGCAGGCAACGATCACCGCACCCGACGCGAGGAACAGCAGGGCCTTGAAGAAGGCGTGGGTCATCAGGTGGAAGATCGCCGCGTCCCAGGCACCTACGCCCAGGGCCAGGAACATGTAGCCGATCTGGCTCATGGTCGAGTAGGCGAGGATACGCTTGATGTCGGTCTGCACCAGCGCGGCGAAGCCGGCCAGTACCAGGGTCACGCCACCCACCACGCCTACCAGGTGCAGGATGTCCGGCGCCAGCAGGAACAGGCCGTTGGTACGGGCAATCAGGTACACGCCCGCAGTCACCATGGTGGCGGCGTGGATCAGTGCCGAAACCGGGGTCGGGCCCGCCATCGCGTCGGCCAGCCAGGTTTGCAGTGGCAGCTGCGCCGATTTACCGACGGCACCACCCAGCAGCATCAGTGTGGCCAGGACCATCCAGGTGTCACCCGCCTGGAACTTCTGCGGTGCCAGCACCAGCAGCTCCTGCACGTTCAGGGTACCCAGCTGGGCGAACAGGATGAACAGGCCGATGGCCATGAACACGTCGCCGATACGGGTGACGATGAACGCCTTGAGTGCGGCGTTACCGTTGTTGCGGTTGCTGTAGTAGAAACCGATCAACAGGTACGAGCACAGGCCCACGCCTTCCCAGCCGAAGTAGATGAACAGCAGGTTATCGCCCAGGATCAGGAACAGCATGCTGGCGATGAACAGGTTGGTGTACGAGAAGAAGCGCGAGTAGCCGGCTTCGCCACGCATGTACCAGGAAGCGAACAGGTGGATCAGGAAGCCGACACCGGTCACCACGCCAAGCATGGTCACCGACAGGCCGTCCAGGTACAGGGTGAAGTTCGGCGCGAAGCCGTCTACCGACATCCACTGCCACAGCAGCTGGCTGTACCCGCCGCCTTCAGGCGGGGCGACGTTGAATTGCCAGATGACGTACGCGGCCGTTGCCGCCGACAGGCCTACCGAGCCGACGCCGATCAGGGCGGACAGGTTCTCCGAGAACCGTCCGCGCGAGAACGACAGCAGCAGGAAGCCGATGAGGGGAAAGACGAAAGTCAGGAAGAGAAGGTTCATCCGCGCATCTCACTGGCAGCATCGATGTCGAGAGTGTGGAAGCGGCGATACAGCTGCAGCAGGATGGCCAGGCCAATGCTGGCCTCGGCAGCTGCCAGGCTGATCACCAGAATGAACATCACCTGGCCGTCGGGCTGGACCCAGCGGGCGCCGGCGACGACGAACGCCAGGGCAGAGGCGTTCATCATGACTTCCAGGCTCATGAGCACGAAGAGGATGTTGCGGCGGACCATCAGGCCAACCAGACCTAAGCAGAACAGGATGCCGGCGACTGCCAGACCATGCTCGAGAGGGATAGCACCCATGATTTACTCCTTCGCCTCGTTGCGGCCCAGGTGGAAGGCAGTGACGGCTGCAGCCAGCAGCAGCATCGACGCCAGTTCGACCACCAGCAGGTACGGGCCGAACAGGCTGATACCGACTGCTTTCGGGCCCACGGTGGTACCGCTGATGCCTGCGCCACTCGGGGTGACGAACAGCACGTACAGCAGCTCAGCCAGCAGCAGGGCGCCGAGGATTACCGGCCCGGCCCAGATGCCGGGCTTGAGCCAGCCGCGTTCCTGGGCGACCGAGGCCGGCCCGAGGTTGAGCATCATCACCACGAACACGAACAGCACCATGATGGCGCCGGCGTAGGCGATCACTTCCAGGGCGCCGGCGAACGGCGCACCCAGGGAGAAGAAGATCATGGCCACGGAAATCAGCGAAATGATCAGGTAAAGCAAGGCGTGCACGGGGTTGGTGCCGGTCACCACCCGAAGGGTGGAGACCACGGCGATCCCGGATGCGAAGTAGAAAGCGAATTCCATCTTTCTGTCCTTATGGGAGCAAGCTCTTCACGTTGATCGGCTCGGCTTCGTTCTGTGCAGAGCCCTTTGGCTTGCCAGCGATTGCCATACCCGCAACACGGTAGAAGTTGTAGTCAGGGTTTTTGCCGGGGCCGGAGATCAGCAGATCTTCTTTCTCGTACACCAGGTCCTGACGCTTGAACTCGGCCATTTCGAAATCCGGAGTCAGCTGGATCGCGGTGGTCGGGCACGCTTCTTCACACAGGCCGCAGAAGATGCAGCGCGAGAAGTTGATGCGGAAGAACTCCGGGTACCAGCGCCCGTCCTCGGTCTCGGCCTTCTGCAGCGAGATGCAGCCAACCGGGCAAGCCACCGCGCAGAGGTTGCACGCTACGCAGCGCTCCTCGCCATCGGGGTCGCGGGTGAGGACGATGCGGCCGCGGTAGCGCGGCGGCAGGTACACGGGTTCTTCTGGGTACTGCAGGGTATCGCGCTTGCGGAACCCGTGGGAGAACACCATGGCCAGGCTGCGCAGCTGAGTGCCGGTGCCCTTAACGATGTCGCCGATATACTTGAACATGGGTCAAATCCTCACTGGGCCGCGACGGCTGGCGTGTTGTAGAGCACGAGCGCAGCGGTCACCAGCAAATTGATCAGGGTCAGCGGCAGGCAGAACTTCCAGCTGAAGTCCATCACCTGGTCATAGCGTGGGCGCGGGATCGAGGCGCGCAGCAGGATGAACAGCATGATGAAGAACGCGGTCTTCAGGGCGAACCACAGGAACGGCAGTTGCGGCAGGATGCCGAACGGGCCGTGCCAGCCGCCGAAGAACAAGGTCACCAGCAGCGCCGAGATGAGGATGATGCCGATGTATTCACCGACGAAGAACATGCCCCACTTCATGCCGGCATACTCGATGTGGTAGCCGTCGGCCAGTTCCTGTTCCGCTTCTGGCTGGTCGAACGGGTGACGGTGAGTCACGGCGACGCCAGCGATGAAGAAGGTGCAGAAGCCGAAGAACTGCGGAATGATGAACCACAGGTTCTGGGCCTGGTACTCAACGATGTCGCGCATGTTGAACGAGCCCACCTGTACCACCACGCCCATCAGCGCCAGGCCCAGGAACACTTCGTACGACACAGTCTGTGCCGAAGCACGCAAGCTGCCCAGCAGGGCGTACTTGTTGTTCGACGACCAGCCGGCGAACAGCACCGCGTAGACCGACAGGCCGGCCATGGCGAAGAAGAACAGCAGGCCGATGTTCAGGTCGGCAACGCCCCAGCCCGGTGTGATCGGGATGATCGAGAAGCCGATCAGCAGGGCGCTCATGGCCACGACCGGTGCCAGGGTGAAGATCATCTTGTCGACGAAGGGCGGGTTCCAGTCTTCCTTGAAGAACATCTTCAGCATGTCGGCGGCGATCTGGAACATGCCGAACGGGCCAACACGGTTCGGACCGTAGCGGTCCTGCCACCAGCCCAGCAGGCGGCGCTCGACGAAGCTGAGCAGGGCGCCGCAGACCACCACGGCCAGCAGGACCACGATAGCCTTGACGACCTGGATGATCACGTCGATCACTTCGGGGGTGAACCAGCTCATTGTGCTGCCTCCTGCAGACCTTCGACGGATGCACCGAAGATGGCAGGCGGGATGCCGGCCAGGCCTTTCGGCAACGCGACCAGGCCAGCGCCCAGCTCTTCATTGATACGCAGCGGCAGGCGCAGGGCCACACCGGCGACGTTCAGGCTCAGCAGGGCACCCTCGTTGACGCCCAGTCGGTCGGCTTCGGACTTGGCCAGGGCCACGTAGGCAGCCGGGATGCGCTGTTGCACCGGGGCGGCGCGCGAGGAGCTTTCTTCGCTGCCGAACAGGTGGAAGAACGGCACGGCAGTCCAGGTGCCACGGGCCGGGTTGAAGGCGCCCGGAATGGCGTTGAACCAGTTCAGGCGGTCGCCTTGCGACTCGATCAGGCGCACGCCTGGGTCACCGGC
The DNA here is from genome assembly GCF_026240995.1 of Pseudomonas sp. DCB_BI. Classification (NCBI taxonomy): domain Bacteria; kingdom Pseudomonadati; phylum Pseudomonadota; class Gammaproteobacteria; order Pseudomonadales; family Pseudomonadaceae; genus Pseudomonas; species Pseudomonas sp. DCB_BI. The sequence continues at coordinate 71,704 of NZ_JAPFCG010000019.1, forward strand.
ACGCAGGTGGCCACCGACCTCGTCCTGAAACTTGTTCCAGGCTTGTGGCGAGTTCCAGCCCGGCGACCAGGCGAACGGCACCTGCTGGCGCGGTTCGGCCGAGCCCGAGTAGCCTTCCATGGAGAAGGCGAACGCGGTGTCCTTGTCTTGCGGGGTGCGTGGCTCGTGCACGCTGATGTTGGCGCGCATGGCGGTACGGCCGGAGTAGCGCAGCGGCTCACGGGCCAGCTTCATGCCCTTGATGCGGAACGCAGCGCTCGGCGCGGCGTTGACGATGCCGGCCAATTGCGGGGCGGCTTCGGCGCAGGCGCTGGTGACGTGGTCCAGCTGGGTCCAGTCGACCGGCTTGTTCAGCAGGGTGGCACGCAGGGCGTGCATCCAGCGCCAGCCTTCGTGGATCTGGATGCTGCTGTCCAGGTACTGCGGGTCGAACACCTGGAAGAAGCGCTGGGCACGGCCTTCCTGGCTGACCAGGGTGCCGTCGCCTTCGGCGAACGAGGCGGCTGGCAGTACCAGGTGGGCGCGGTCGACCGTCGGGGTTTTCGAGTGGTCGGCAACGATCACTACCTTGGCCGCCGCCAGGGCTGCGTCGACCTTGGCGGCCGGTACGCGGGCGTACAGGTCGTTTTCCAGCACCACGATGGCGTCGGCCTTGCCGCTGATGACGGCGTCCAGCGCGGCATCGACGGACTCGCCGCCGAGCATGGCCAGGCCGATGCTGTTGGCCTCAGGCACTACCAGGCTCAGCGAACCGTCCTTCTCGCGCAGCTTCAGGGCTTTGGCGATGTTGGCGGCGGCTTCGATCAGCGCTGGGTCGGCCAGCGATGTACCGGCAACGACCAGTGGACGCTTGGCGGCGACCAGGGCGTCGGCGATGCGTTGGGCCAGGGCCTTGGCTTCGTCGTCCAGGCCGGCGACCGCTGGTGCGCTCGGGTCGATGGCGTGGGCCACTGCGAAACCGATGCGGGCCAGGTCGGCCGGCGCGGCGTGCACGCATTCTTCGGCAACGTCATCCAGCTTGGTTTCAGCCAGCGAGGCGATGAACAGCGGGTACAGCGCGTGCTGACCGATGTTCTTCACGGCGGCGTCGAGCCATGGCTGCACTTTCATCGCTTCGGCCATGGCCTCGGCCTTGCCCTTGGTGGCCTGGCGGACGGCCAGGGCGACGCGGGCAGCGGTCTGGGTCAGGTCTTCGCCGAGGACGAACACGGCGTCGTGGTCTTCGATGTCGCGCAGGGTCGGTACTGGCAGCGGGCTGTTGTTCAGCACGTTCAGGGCCAGGCGTACGCGCGCCAGTTCGCCAGCTTCCATGCCCGAGTAGAAGTACTCGGCACCGACCAGCTCACGCAGGCCGTAGTTGCTTTCGAGGCTGGCGCGTGGCGAGCCGATACCGACGATGGTACGACCGCGCAGCAGGTCGGCTGCCTTGTCCAGGGCGGCGTCCAGGCCCAGCTTGGTGCCGTCGGCCAGCTGTGGCTGGCGTGGGCGGTCCTTGCGGTTGACGTAGCCGTAGCCGAAGCGGCCGCGGTCGCACAGGAAGTACTGGTTGACCGAGCCGTTGAAGCGGTTTTCGATGCGGCGCAGCTCGCCGTAACGCTCACCCGGGCTGATGTTGCAGCCGCTGGAGCAGCCGTGGCAGATGCTTGGGGCGAACTGCATGTCCCACTTGCGGTTGTAGCGCTCGGAGTGGGTCTTGTCGGTGAACACGCCGGTCGGGCAGACCTCGGTCAGGTTGCCGGAGAACTCGCTTTCCAGCACGCCGTCTTCGACGCGGCCGAAGTACACGTTGTCGTGGGCGCCGTAGACGCCCAGGTCGGTACCACCGGCGTAGTCCTTGTAGTAGCGCACGCAACGGTAGCAGGCGATGCAGCGGTTCATCTCATGGGCGATGAACGGGCCGAGGTCCTGGTTCTGGTGGGTACGCTTGGTGAAACGGTAGCGGCGCTCGTTGTGGCCGGTCATTACCGTCATGTCCTGCAGGTGGCAGTGACCGCCTTCCTCGCAGACCGGGCAGTCGTGCGGGTGGTTGGTCATCAGCCATTCGACGACGCTGGCGCGGAACGCCTTGGACTCGTCATCGTCGATGGAGATCCAGGTGCCGTCGGAGGCGGGGGTCATGCAGGACATGACGATACGACCACGGGTGTCGTTCTCGTCGGTGTACTGCTTGACCGCACATTGCCGGCAGGCGCCGACGCTACCGAGCGCCGGGTGCCAGCAGAAATAAGGGATATCGAGGCCGAGCGACAGACACGCCTGTAACAGGTTGTCCGCACCGTTGACTTCGAGCGCTTTGCCGTCTACGTGGATAGTGGCCATTGTTCAAAGTTCTTCGTTGGCCCGCGTGAGCGGGCGTGGCTAATGGAAATCTGTGAGCCTGCGGCACGCCACACTTCATGCGGGCCGGCCGACAGGCTGGCGGGTGGCACGGACCACCCGCGTTCTATCTTGTTATGCGCCTACCACAATGGGCTTCGCCAGGTTCGGGCGCAGGGTGCCAGCGCTTTCCGGTGCTACACCGGCCTCGAACTCCGAGCGGAAGTATTTGATGGCACTGCCCAACGGCTCCACCGCCCCCGGTGCGTGAGCACAGAAGGTACGGCCCGGGCCGAGGAAGTTGACCAGCCCCAGCAGCGTCTCGATGTCTTCGGCGCGGCCTTGGCCGTTTTCCAGTGCGCGCAGCATCTTCACGCTCCACGGCAGGCCGTCACGGCATGGGGTGCACCAGCCGCACGATTCGCGGGCAAAGAACTCTTCCATGTTGCGCAGCAGCGACACCATGTTGACGCTGTCGTCGACCGCCATGGCCAGGCCGGTGCCCATACGGGTGCCGACCTTGGCGATGCCACCGGCGTACATTTGTGCATCAAGGTGCTCGGGCAGCAGGAAGCCGGTACCGGCGCCGCCTGGCTGCCAGCACTTGAGCTTGAAGCCATCACGCATGCCACCGGCATAGTCTTCGAACAGCTCGCGGGCGGTAACGCCAAATGGTAGTTCCCACAGGCCTGGGTTCTTCACCTTGCCGGAGAAGCCCATCAGTTTGGTGCCGTGGTCCTCGCTGCCTTCACGGGCCAGCGACTTGTACCAGTCGTTGCCGTTGGCGACGATGGCCGGCACGTTGCACAGGGTTTCGACGTTGTTCACGCACGTCGGCTTGCCCCACACGCCAACTGCGGCAGGGAAGGGCGGCTTGGAGCGCGGGTTGGCGCGGCGGCCTTCCAGGGAATTGATCAGTGCGGTTTCTTCACCGCAGATGTAGCGGCCGGCACCGGTATGCACGAACAGCTCGAAATCGAAACCGCTGCCGAGAATGTTCTTGCCCAGCAGGCCAGCGGCCTTGGCTTCATCGATGGCACGGTTGAGGTTTTTCGCCGCGGTGGTGTATTCGCCACGCAAGAAGATGTAGCCACGGTAGGCCTTCAGGGCGCGGGCGCTGATCAGCATGCCCTCGACCAGCAGATGGGGCTGTTGCTCCATCAGCATGCGGTCCTTCCAGGTGTTCGGCTCCATTTCGTCCGCGTTGCACAGCAGGTAGCGGATGTTCATGGATTCGTCTTTGGGCATCAGGCCCCACTTCACGCCAGTGGGGAAGCCAGCGCCACCACGGCCCTTGAGGCCCGAGTCCTTGACGCTTTGCACGATGTCGTCGGCGGACATTTGCGCCAGCGCCTTGCGGGCAGCGGCGTAGCCGTTCTTCGATTCGTACTCGGCCAGCCATACTGGCTCGCCGTCGTCGCGCAGGCGCCAGGTCAGCGGGTGGGTTTCGGCCGTGCGCGCAATGCGGTTGGCCGGGCCGAAGGAAGTAATGGTCATACGTAACCCTCCAGCAATTTGGAAACGCCAGCCGGCTGCACGTCACCGAAGGTGTCGTCGTCGATCATCAGCGCCGGGGCCTTGTCGCAGTTGCCCAGGCAGCACACCGGCAGCAGGGTGAAACGGCCGTCGGCGGTGGTCTGGCCGAGGCCGATGCCCAGCTCGCTCTGGATCTGGCTGACCACCGATTCGTGGCCGCCGATGTAGCAGACCATGCTGTCGCACACGCGGATGATGTGGCGGCCGACAGGCTGACGGAAGATCTGGCTGTAGAAGGTGGCCACACCCTCGACATCGCTGGCCGGGATGCCCAGCACTTCGCCGATGGCGTGGATGGCGCCGTCCGGCACCCAGCCACGTTCCTTCTGGACGATCTTCAGGGCTTCGATGGACGCCGCGCGCGGGTCTTCGTAGTGATGCATCTCGTGCTCGATGGCCGAGCGTTCGGTTTCGCTCAGGGCGAAACGGTCTGTCTGGATAAGCGTGCTGTTCATGCTTAGCGGTCCACGTCAGCCATAACGAAGTCGATACTGCCCAGGTACGCAATGAGGTCGGCGACCATGCTGCCTTTGATCACCGAAGGGATCTGCTGCAGGTGCGGGTAGCTCGGGGTACGGATCCGGGTGCGGTAGCTCATGGTGCCGCCATCGCTCGTCAGGTAGTAACTGTTGATGCCCTTGGTCGCCTCGATCATCTGGAACGACTCGTTGGCCGGCATGACCGGGCCCCACGAGACTTGCAGGAAGTGCGTGATCAGGGTTTCGATGTGCTGCAGGGTGCGCTCTTTCGGCGGCGGCGTGGTCAGCGGGTGATCCGCCTTGTACGGGCCTTCCGGCATGTTGCGCAGGCACTGGTCGATGATGCGGATACTCTGGCGCATCTCCTCGACACGGACCATGCAGCGATCGTAGGCATCGCCGTTGTGGGCCAGCGGTACTTCGAACTCGAAGTTCTCGTAGCCGGAGTAGGGGCGCGCCTTGCGCAGGTCGAAGTCGCAACCGGTGGAACGCAGGCCGGCACCGGTGGTACCCCAGGCCAGGGCGTCCTTGGTGTTGTACGCGGCAACGCCGATGGTACGGCCCTTGAGGATACTGTTCTGCAGGGCGGCCTTGGTGTATTCGTCAAGGCGCTTGGGCAGCCATTCGACGAAGTCCTTGACCAGCTTGTCCCAGCCGCGTGGCAGGTCGTGGGCGACGCCACCGATACGGTACCAGGCCGGGTGCAGGCGGAAACCGGTGATGGCCTCGATCACGGTGTAGGCGCGCTGGCGGTCGGTGAAGGTGAAGAACACCGGGGTCATGGCGCCAACGTCCTGGATATACGTACCCAGGAACAGCAGGTGGCTGGTGATGCGGAAGAACTCGGCCAGCATGATGCGGATCACGTCGACCTTCTGCGGCACCTTGATGCCCGCCAGCTTCTCGACCGCGAGCACGTACGGCAGGTTGTTCATTACCCCGCCGAGGTAGTCGATACGGTCGGTGTAGGGGATGAAGCTGTGCCAGGACTGGCGCTCGGCCATTTTCTCGGCACCACGGTGGTGGTAGCCGATGTCCGGTACGCAGTCGACGATCTCTTCACCGTCCAACTGCAGGACGATCCGGAACGCACCGTGCGCCGACGGGTGGTTGGGGCCGAGGTTGAGGAACATGTAGTCCTCGTTCGCGCCCTGGCGTTTCATGCCCCAGGCTTCCGGGTTGAACCGCGCCGACTCTTCTTCAAGCTGCTGCTTGGCCAGGGTCAGGCTGTAGGGGTCGAACTCGGTGGCACGGGCCGGGTAGTCCTTACGCAGCGGGTGACCTTCCCAGGTCGGCGGCATCATGATGCGGCTGAGGTGCGGGTGGCCGGCAAAGTCGATGCCGAACATGTCCCAGACTTCGCGCTCGTACCAGTTGGCGTTCGGCCAGATACCGGTCACCGATGGCAGGTTCAGGTCGCCTTCGCTGAGGGAGACCTTGATCATCACGTCACTGTTACGCTCGACCGACAGCAGGTGGTAGAACACGCTGAAGTCGGCGGCAGGCAGGCCGCGGCGCTGGGTGCGCAGGCGTTCGTCGACGCCGTGCAGGTCGTACAGCATGCTGTATGGCTTGGCCACACCGCGCAGGAAGCTGAGCACCTCTTTGAGCTGGGCGCGCTTGACCCACAGCACGGGCATGCCGGTGCGGGTTTCCTGGGCGACGAATGCTTCGGCGCCAAAACGGTTATGCAGTTCGACGACCACATCCTGGTCGTCAGCCTTGTAGGGCGGAATGAAAATAGCGTTGTCCGCTGTCATGGTCTCGGTCGCTTTGGGTCAACGTTAAGAATGAAGCCAGGCCGCCAGCTCCCAGGGGAGCGGGCGGCAGGTCGCTGGATCAGACTTCGTCGGGGCTGCGCAGGTTGGTTACGGCAATGCGCTGCTCACGACGCAGGTCTTTCTGGGCTGGCATCTCGGCACGGTAAATACCTTGATCACCAACAACCCAGGAAAGCGGGCGTCGTTCTTGGCCGATCGACTCCTGCAGCAGCATCAAGCCTTGCAGGAAAGCCTCAGGGCGTGGCGGGCAGCCAGGCACATAGACGTCCACGGGGAGGAACTTGTCGACCCCCTGAACGACCGAGTAGATGTCGTACATGCCACCGGAGTTGGCGCACGAACCCATGGAGATGACCCATTTTGGTTCGAGCATCTGCTCGTACAGGCGCTGGATGATCGGCGCCATTTTCACGAAGCAGGTACCGGCAATGACCATGAAGTCGGCCTGACGCGGCGAGGCCCGGATGACTTCGGCGCCGAAGCGGGCGATGTCGTGGGGTGCCGTGAATGCCGTGGTCATTTCCACGTAGCAGCAGGACAGGCCGAAGTTGTACGGCCAGAGGGAGTTCTTGCGACCCCAGTTGACCGCGCCACGCAGCACATCTTCGAGCTTGCCCATGAAGATGTTCTTGTGGACTTGGTCCTCTAGCAGCTGATCGGTGACGGTTTCCCGTTCACCGACCGGGTACTGCTCGTTGGGCGCATCCGGATCGATTCTGGTGAGATTGTATTGCATGCCAAAGCCTCATTGTTTCAGCTTCGCTTGCCGCTTGCGGCGACCTTCGGGAGCCCAATCAAGTGCCCCGACGCGCCATAGGTAGACAAGACCTGCCAACAGAATTGCTATGAAAACGAGTGCTTCGACGAATCCGGTCCAGCCGCTTTCGCGGACGGACACAGACCATGCAAAGAGAAAGAGGGCTTCGATATCGAAGATCACGAACAGCATCGCGACCAGATAGAATTTGGCGGACAGGCGCAGGCGGGCGCTGCCGACGGGCAGCATGCCGGATTCGAAGGGTTCGTTCTTGGCGCGGCCCCAGGCCTTGCTACCGAGCAGGCTGGACAGGCCGAGCATGAAGGCACACAGGCCGACGACACCCAGGAGGAAGATGGCAAAGCCCCAGTTGTGGGCGATGAGTCCTGCCGAATCGGACATGCTAGAAATCCTTATACAGAGACCCAGCTCTGCAGTCTGAAATAAGTGTAGAGCGGCGACGTGGTGTCGCAGGTGCAGTGACCAAATGTCGCAGCTGAATCAATCGCGCTGATTTTATGGGTAAACCTGGTGCAAGTAAAATTTCTGTAGCAAATTTATTCGTAGGATTAAGTACAAAAGCCGCTTCTAACTGCCTGAAAGCCTTGATATTCGGGCATTGCGTGCGCTTTTGTTAATTATGTTTCTTGCAAGTGGTAACGAATCATAGTTGTCGTAATGATAATTAATATCATTTGACCTTGTGTCTATTAATCGGGCTGTTCTGCGACTTGTAAAGTTCATCTGGCGATTCCCCCTACTTGCAAATGCGAAAGGCTCGTGTTCTAGCAGCTTTCAGCGCCGCTTGCACCGCTCTGGATCAATACTTTGAAGCATGGGCGGTGCTAGCGGCTGTGGCCTCAAGCATAGACGTGATTGAGGGTTTTGCTGGTGATGCCGGTGGACAGCGTGAGGGGTGGCATGGGCATGGCGAAAGGAATGCAGCGCCTATGAGATCGAGCGCCGCCCGCGCGGCGCATCGCGAGCTGCGCTCGCTCCTACGTTTGTTTTTGGCCAGTAACGCCTGTGGCAGGCGCACGCGACCGTCTTGTTTGTACGGCACGATATCGAGTCATGCCCCAAGGCGTTCGCGCGCAAATCCCATAGGAATAATTGGCCCGAAACAAACGTAGGAGCGAGCGCAGCTCGCGATGCGCCGCGCGGGCGGCGCTCGGTCTCACGGGCGCTGAAGATGCTGTGGCGAACACCTCTCAGCCCAGGCGCATTTCAAAGGCACGTCAAAAAGAAAGCCCGGAGCTTTCACAAGCCCCAGGCCTTCGTTCAACAAGAACCCACTATCAGTGGAACTGCTCTTCTTCAGTCGAGCCGGTCAGTGCAGTCACCGACGAAGCCCCACCCTGGATCACAGTGGTCATGTCGTCGAAGTAACCGGTACCCACTTCCTGCTGGTGCGCGACGAAGGTGTAGCCCTTGTTCGCGTCAGCGAACTCCTGCTCTTGCAGCTTCACGTAGGCAGTCATGTCGTTGCGGGCATAGTCGTGTGCCAGGTTGAACATGCCGTGCCACATGTTGTGAATACCGGCCAGGGTGATGAACTGGTGCTTGTAGCCCATGGCCGACAGTTCGCGCTGGAACTTGGCGATGGTGGCGTCGTCCAGGTTCTTCTTCCAGTTGAAGGAAGGCGAGCAGTTGTACGACAGGATCTGGTCCGGGTACTCCTTCTTGATCGCTTCGGCAAAGCGGCGGGCTTCGTCCAGGTCCGGCTTGGCGGTTTCGCACCAGATCAGGTCGGCGTAAGGGGCGTACGCCAGGCCGCGGGCAATGGCCTGGTCGAGGCCGGCGCGTACCTTGTAGAAGCCTTCACGGGTGCGCTCGCCAATCACGAATGGTTGGTCGTACGGGTCGCAGTCGCTGGTCAGCAGGTCGGCGGCGTTGGCATCGGTACGGGCCAGAATGATGGTCGGTACACCCGACACGTCAGCTGCCAGGCGCGCTGCTACCAGCTTCTGTACGGCTTCCTGAGTCGGCACCAGCACCTTGCCGCCCATGTGGCCGCATTTTTTCACCGAGGCCAGCTGGTCTTCGAAGTGCACGCCAGCGGCGCCCGCCTCGATCATGTTCTTCATCAGCTCGTAGGCGTTCAGCACGCCGCCGAAACCGGCCTCGGCGTCAGCCACGATGGGCGCGAAGTAGTCGATGTAGCCGTCGTCGCCCGGGTTCTTGCCGGCTTTCCACTGGATCTGGTCGGCGCGGCGGAAGGCGTTGTTGATGCGTTTGACCACGGTGGGTACCGAGTCGACCGGGTACAGCGACTGGTCAGGGTACATGGACTCGGCCGAGTTGTTGTCGGCGGCAACCTGCCAGCCGGACAGGTAAATGGCCTGGATGCCCGCTTTTACCTGCTGCACTGCCTGGCCGCCGGTCAGGGCGCCCATGCAGTTGACGAAATCTTTTTCTGGGCGGAAGGATGGGTGGGCACCCTCGGTGACCAGCTTCCACAGTTTCTCTGCACCCTGGCGGGCAAAGGTGTGCTCAGGTTGCACGGAGCCACGCAGGCGAACGACATCAGCGGCGGTGTAGGTACGGGTCACGCCTTTCCAGCGCGGGTTTTCGGCCCAGTCTTTCTCGAGGGCTGCAATTTGCTGTTCGCGTGTCAGTGCCATGGAAATAAACCTCGTCGCATCGATCTTGGGTTAATTGTGCTGATGCTCGGAGCAGATCAGGGTGCCTGGCGGCTGTCCTGTTCGCAGGAATGCGGCGGCGAACGCGAAGGCTCGAAGGGGAAGGGGGGCAGGCCAGGCGAAGGTGTGCTCCGGCAGGTCGGCTCGTGGTTGCCTTGCTGCGGTGCTACGCGATTGCCAGTGCTGCGGTGATGCGCTTCCGTCCCTCGGGACAACTTCTTCGTTGCAGTCGCAATCCCGTCGAACCGCCTTGTGGGCCGTATAGACACGAGGCGCCTCCAGGGGTGGGAGGAGTACGCCTCGAAGGCCCTTGCCAGGGCCCCTGATTAGCGGGAGCGAGGCCATCATGCCCTTGGGAAAAAGACCCTGTCAAATGTTTTGTAGTGGATTTTTGTGCTTACTACATCTTTGGTCTAATGCGACCTGTCAGTCAGTTTCAAGGCCTTTGGTCGAGGCCTTGAATTGCCTGGGATCAGTCGAGGAGGTCGACTTTTACACGCAAAGTCATGTTTTCACCGCGCTGGGTGCTGTAAGTACGGCTTGACGTGCTGCCGTCGGCTTGGCTCTGCTGGTTGTGGCCTGCCAAAGTGATCCATTCGCCGAGCTTGCCGGTGACTGTCGTGTCGGTGCTTTGCACTTTCACTACATCCGCACGTTCCTGGCTGATACGGTCATTATTGGTGCTGATTTGCAGACGAACCCTGTCACCGCTCAAGCTTGGCGTGACATAGAAACCCTGGGTGACATTGCGGTATTCGGTGTTGCTCTGTATGCGCCCATAGCCGTCGGTACTGGTGCTGGTAATCGGGATGCTCTGGCCAACCTGAATGAGCGCAGGCTGGCCCTCGCTGGCCTGAACCTGCTGCATGCCGCCCTCACGGTTGCTGGTGCCGTAGCGGATGACGCGTGCGTTGCCGCGGTTGTCCTGGAAGTTGCTGTCGTTGTTGTCAACGCTGATCAGCAGGCGCTTGGGTGCGGTGTCCAGCTGTTGCAGCAAGGCGCGCAGGTCGCCGATGCGTTCGGGGCTGGCGTTGACGATCAGTTTGTTCTCGAAGGCGCTGACCGTGCCGTCCTTGCCGATGAAGGCCTGTGCGGCGGGCAGTAATTCGGCACTGGTGCGGTGCTGCAGCGGCACCACTTCGGTAGCGGCCTGGGCGGCGAGGCTGGCAACCAGCAGCAAAGAAGCGAAAAGGGGGCGTAGCGGCATGTCCATGATCTCCGCAGGTGGAATGAACATGATGGCAAATTTGCCGGCTTCCTGCCGGGTCTGGATCACGCCGGCGGTGTTCAGAGGGTCGTATTATCCTAATTTATCCTTTAGGCTATAAATTATAGTATGCAGGATAATTCAGGATAATAAGATGGCTCCCGTTCGCCCGCTTCTTCGCCGTGATCAACTGGCCAACGCGCTAGCCCAGGACCTGGCAGGCGAGTCGCTGATCGATTACAGCGCTGGCATGTTCCTGGCCGCGCCCCGGCGCACGGGCAAGAGCACCTTCCTCAACAACGACTTGATACCGGAATGCATACGGCGCGGCTGGCGACCGGTTTACGTGGATCTGTGGTCGGACCGCGACGCCGCCCCGGCGCAGCTCATCAGCGGCGCCATCGGCACTGCGCTGGCCAGTTTCGAAGGTGCGCTGGCCAGGACTGCGAAAAAAGCCGGTATCGAAAAAATAAACCTGCTGCGCACCCTGAGCTGGGATTTCACCCGCCCGCAACTGCCCGCGGGTACTACCTTGGCGCAGGCACTTTCCGTGTTGCATCAAGTGTCAGGGCAGATGGTAGTGCTGATCATCGACGAGGCTCAGCACGCCCTTAACAGCGAAGATGGCCTCAATGCGATGTTCGCGCTGAAAGCAGCGCGTGACCATCTCAACCGTGGCGACCGTCCGGACGGCTTGCGCCTGGTGTTCACAGGCTCCAGCCGCGACAAGCTGGCCAACCTGGTACTCAAGAGCAAGCAGCCGTTTTTTGGGGCCACCATCACGCCATTCCCGTTACTGGGGCGTGAATATGTCGAATTTATCACGGGCTTGTGGAACCAGCGCCTGGCCGATAGCAATCAGTTCAAGGTAGAGGACCTGGCGTATGCTTTCGATCTGGTCGGCCGTCGCCCGGAAATGCTCAACAAGCTGTTGGCCGAAGTCAGCGTCGGCCTGGGTGAGGCGGGCAACTTGGGCGATCTGCTGCGCACTGGCGCACTCAACCATCAGGCTGGTGTGTGGAGTGACTACGAAAGTGCCTGGAACGAGCTTTCGCCGTTGCAGCAGGCGGTGCTTGAGGTAATGGCCGAGCGCACGCTGGGCCGACATCCGTTTTCGCCGTTCACAGAGCAGACCTTGATCGACATCAGACGCAAGCTGGAGCAGGCCCAGGCAGAAGTCAACGCCAATACGCCTAACGTGCAGAAGGCCCTCGATGCCCTGCGCGACAAGGAGCTGGTATGGAAGGCCAATCGTGGTGAGTACGCGCTGGAGGATGCTTCCATGGCTGAATGGCTTGCCCGCGACAAGGCAGTTGCTGGCCGTAGATGAACCTTTGAGTTGTCCCGCCAGTCGCACTCACAGGGAACGCGTGGGGTGATTGCATGAAGGGTGGTCTGATCCTGCTGTTGTGGCTTTGCAGCCTTGGTGCACAGGCTGCAGCGGACGCGCTGCGCATCAAGCAACTGCAGCGTTGTGGCGACCTGCTCGGCGAAGGTGGGCAGCAATGGTGCCTGCGTGCCGAGGGGCTGGGGGCAGGTGTGCCAAAGGTCTGGCTGGGCGGTGCGCAGCTGCCAACAGGCGATATCGAGCGTCAGGGTGACCGCCTCACGCTGAAACTGGCGAAGCAAGCCCAGCGCAGCGCGCCGCTTTGGCTGGAATATGGCGGGAGTACCAGCAACCCTGTATGGCTGACCCACCAGGGCAGTCATGTGGTCGCCGCAAGGCCTGATGAAGTGGCGAAGAACATGGATGGCCTGACCACCTACGTCGACCTGGTCAGCGTGTTGATCGAAGAGAAATACGACGGCCGTGGCGAGGCCCGGCGCATCGCCGATAAATACGGCGCCAAGGTTGTTGGTGCCATACCGCCGCTGAATGTCTACCAGCTGCGCCTGCCGGTAGCCGACCTGGTGCAGCGTGACGCGATGATCCTGCGCATGGGCAGTGAAGTCAGCGTGGATGCCGTGGTTGTCGAGGAGTCCGCCCCGGAGCGTGGGGAGGAGGGCAGTGGCCGCGACACCGGGGCGATCGACCAGGCGGACGAATGGGCCGCCAATCGTTTCATGGACGCGCTGTATTTCTACCAGCGACGGATTGCCGCTTCGCACTTGCCGGTGCAGCCGGTTCGGGTTGGGGTAATCGAGCGTGAAGTGGACTTCGATGCCCCAGGGCTCAGCCAATACCGAGGCGGCTGCGAGGCGGGCCAGACGTGCCTGTACGCTCGCGACGGCGATCGCCCGTCCAGCCACGGGAGCCATGTCGCCGGCATTCTCGCGGCGCAGGGTGAGGGATTTTTACCGGGGCTGGGCAAGCATAGCCCTGGCTTCGATGTGATTGTGGAGCGCAACTCGGATGCGGGTATCACCGCCAACATCGCTGCATCGGTGAACCTGGTCGAGGATGGCGTGCGGGTGCTGAACTGGAGCTGGGGCATCCACCGGGTCGGCGCGCGCGATGTCAACGGTGATGAGGTCGATTCGCTGGTGCGTTCCGGGCTGGCGATGAGTGGCTACGAGGAGTTGCTCGAGGAGTTCTTCCTCTGGCTGCGCCAAGAGCACCCTGATGTGGTGGTGGTGAATTCGGCGGGTAACGGTGCATCCTGGTCAGGCACCGATGAATATCGCCTGCCGTCGTCGTTCATTACCGAGCAACTGCTGGTGGTGGGCGGGCACCAGCGCAGCGACAAGGTGACGGCGGTCGAAGCCCCCGATCATGTGCGCAAGCGCCACAGTTCGAACATCGACATGCGGGTTGATGTGAGTGCCGCTGCCTGCATACGCCCAGCGGCTGCCGCTGCTGCGCATTGTGGTACATCGTACGCCACCCCCCTGGTGGCCGCCACCGTGGCAGCGATGCTGTCGATCAACCCGGCCCTTACCCCGGAACAGGTGCGCATGCTGTTGCGGCGCAGTGCCTTGACCATGGGCACCGAGCAGGATTTCGAGGCGATGGATGCCGAAGACCTGACGGCGCCGATCCTGCCATCGGAGCGTGGTGGGCGCCTTGACCACCCCGACCTGGGGCGCTCGGCGCGCCTGGACATGCAGCGCGCGCTGGACCTGGCAGTGCAAAGCCGGGAGCGGGTGCGCTGAACGGTGGCCGCTGCCAGACAAATTCCGTAACATCGCGCCCCTCGTTTTTTGTAACGTCCGTCCGGACTGCACCACAGGAAGCCCATGAAGCCCGCCCGACTACGCGCCGACCTGCTCGCCGGCCTGACCACCTCGTTCGCCCTGGTGCCCGAGTGCATCGCCTTTGCCCTGGTGGCTCACCTCAACCCGCTGATGGGCCTGTATGGCGCTTTCATCATTTGTACCCTTACCGCACTGTTTGGCGGTCGGCCGGGGATGATTTCCGGCGCTGCCGGCTCGATGGCAGTGGTGATCGTCGCGCTGGTGGTACAGCACGGCGCGCAGTATCTGCTGGCCACGGTGCTGCTGGGTGGCGTGGTCATGATCCTGTTCGGCCTGTTGCGCCTGGGCAAGCTGGTGCGCCTGGTGCCGTACCCGGTCATGCTCGGCTTCGTCAACGGCCTGGCTATCGTCATCGCCATGGCGCAGCTCGAGCACTTCAAGGCGGGTGAGCAATGGCTCAGCGGTGCGCCGCTGTACCTGATGATCGGCTTGGTGGCACTGACCATGGCGGTGGTCTATGTGCTGCCGAAACTGACCCGTGCGGTTCCGCCGGCGCTGGTGGCGATCCTGGGCGTTGGCCTGCTGGTGTACCTGCTCGGCCTGCCCACTCGCACCTTGGGCGACATGGCGCACATCGCCGGCGGCCTGCCGGTGCTGGCGCTGCCGGATGTACCCTGGAACCTGGAAACCCTGAAGATCATTGCCCCCTACGCGGTGCTGATGGCCATGGTCGGCCTGCTGGAAACCTTGCTCACCCTCAACCTGACCGATGAAGTCACCGAGAGCCGGGGCTTCCCGGACCGCGAGTGCGTGGCGCTGGGTGCGGCGAACATGGTGTCGGGCCTGTGTGGGGGGATGGGCGGTTGCGCGATGATCGGCCAGACAGTGATCAACCTCAGCTCCAATGGCCGCGGCCGGCTGTCCGGGGTGGTCGCCGGGGTAATGATTTTGCTGTTCGTGTTGTTCCTGTCGCCGCTGATCGAACGGATACCGCTGGCGGCGCTGGTCGGGGTGATGTTCGTGGTGGCCCAGCAGACCTTCGCCTGGGCGTCGCTGCGGGTGCTGCACAAGGTGCCGGTGAACGATGTGCTGGCGATCATTGCGGTGACCGTTGTAACGGTGTTTACCGACCTGGCCATGGCGGTGCTGTTCGGCATCATCATCGCGGCGCTCAACTTTGCCTGGCAGCATGCGCGGGAGCTGTATGCCGACAGCCAGGAGGACGCCGGAGGCGGCAAGCGTTACCAGGTTCATGGCACGCTGTTCTTTGCCTCGACCGCCTCGTTCCTCAATCAGTTCGACCCGGCCCACGACCCGGCAGAGGTCACGCTGGATTGCCAGCATTTGAGCTTTGTGGATTATTCGGCAATTGCAGCGCTCAAGACCCTGCGCGAGCGGTATGCCAAGGCGGGCAAGCATTTGCGCGTGGTGCATTTGTCAGAACGGTGCAAGAAACTGTTGAAGCGGGCAGGCGAGCAACATTGAACATTGTGGCGGCCTGTACCGGCCGCTTCGCGGCTACAGCCGCTCCCACAGGGGTATGCGATCCCTTGTGGGAATGGCTGTAGCCGGGAAGGGCTGGTACGAGTCAGGCGCTTACTCTCCCCGGTTCTTCTTGACGATGCCATCGGCAATGCTCGCCGGGGCCTCGGCATAGCGGGTGAACTCCATCGAGAAGCTGGCCCGGCCCTGGGTCATCGACCGCATCGAGGTGGCGTAGCCGAACATTTCGCCCAGCGGCACTTCGGCACGGATCACCTTGCCGGCGGGTGTTTCGTCACCGTCCTGGATCATCCCGCGGCGCCGGCTGAGGTCGCCCAGAATGTCACCCTGATATTCCTCCGGCGTCACCACCTCTACCTTCATCACCGGTTCCAGCAACACTGCACCGCCTTTCTGCGACAGCTGCTTGGTGGCCATTGAAGCCGCGATCTTGTAGGCCATCTCGTTGGAGTCGACATCGTGGTACGAACCGTCGAACACGGCGGCCTTGAGGTTGATCAGCGGGTAGCCGGCAAGCACGCCGTTCTTCATCTGCTCTTCGATACCCTTCTGGATCGCCGGGATGTACTCGCGGGGTACCACGCCGCCAACGATCTCGTTGATGAACTCCAGGCCTTCCTTGCCTTCGTCGCCGGGGGCGAAACGGATCCAGCAATGGCCGTATTGGCCACGGCCGCCGGACTGGCGTACGAAACGCCCCTCGATCTCGCAGGTATTGCGGATTTTTTCCCGGTAGGCCACCTGCGGCTTGCCAATGTTGGCCTCGACGTTGAACTCGCGGCGCATGCGGTCGACGATGATGTCCAGGTGCAACTCGCCCATGCCCGAGATGATGGTCTGGCCGGTCTCTTCGTCGGTACGCACGCGGAATGACGGATCCTCCTGGGCCAGCTTGCCAAGGGCGATGCCCATTTTTTCCTGGTCGGCTTTGGTCTTCGGCTCCACGGCCACGGAAATCACCGGGTCAGGGAAGTCCATGCGTTCGAGGATGATCGGTTTGTCCATGTCGCACAGGGTATCGCCGGTGGTCACGTCCTTCATGCCGATCAGTGCGGCGATGTCGCCTGCGCACACGTCCTTGATTTCGGCACGCTGGTTGGCATGCATCTGCACCATGCGGCCGATGCGTTCCTTCTTGCCTTTGACCGAGTTGAGTACCGCATTGCCTGAACTGAGCACGCCGGAATAAACGCGGGCGAAGGTGAGGGTGCCGACGAACGGGTCGGTGGCGATCTTGAACGCCAGTGCCGAGAACGGCTCTTTGTCGTCGGCGTGCCGTTCCAGGTGCTTGTCTTCATCGTCCGGGTCGGTGCCGCGGATGGCAGGAATTTCCGAGGGGGCGGGCAGGTAATCGATTACCGCATCGAGCATCAGCGGTACGCCCTTGTTCTTGAAAGAGGAGCCGAGGATGGTCGGCACGATTTCGTTAGCGATAGTGCGTTTGCGCAGTCCGGCCTTGATCTCTTCGATGCTCAGCTCTTCGCCTTCGAGAAACTTGTTGAGCAGTTCGTCATTGGCCTCGGCGGCTGCTTCTATCATGTGCGCGCGCCATTCGTCGGCAAGCTCCTGCAGCTCGGCGGGAATGTCTTCTTCGCGGTAGCTGGTGCCTTGGTCGGCGTCGTTCCAATAGATGGCCTTCATCTTCACCAGATCGATCTGGCCGATGAAGTGCTCTTCGCTGCCGATGGCCAGCTGAATCGGCACCGGGTGGTGCCCCAGGCGCTGGTCGATCTGCTTGACCACACGCAGGAAGTCGGCACCCTGGCGGTCCATCTTGTTGATGTAGGCCAGGCGTGGCACATGGTACTTGTTGGCCTGGCGCCAGACCGTCTCGGACTGCGGTTCTACCCCGTCAGCACCGCTGAACACCACCACCGCGCCATCGAGCACGCGCAGCGAACGCTCCACCTCGATGGTGAAATCGACGTGGCCCGGGGTGTCGATGATGTTGAAGCGGTATTTGTGCGCGAACTGTTTGGTCGAGCCTTGCCAGAATGCCGTGGTCGCCGCCGACGTAATGGTAATGCCGCGTTCCTGCTCCTGGGCCATCCAGTCCATGGTCGCGGCGCCGTCGTGAACCTCGCCCATCTTGTGATTGACCCCGGTGTAGAACAGGATCCGCTCGGTAGTGGTCGTCTTGCCGGCGTCCACGTGGGCGACGATGCCGATATTGCGGTATAGCTCGATGGGGGTTGTACGGGCCATGGCGGACTACCTGCGGATGGACGGATTCCACCACGTTAGCAGACCGGTAGAATCCTGCCCTGCCGCCGGGCCGTCAGTCGGCCTGGGCTTGCAGCATCCATTGGCCATCCACTTCACGGGCCAGACCACTGGCCGCCAGCAGGGCCAGCAGGCGCGGGTGCAGGTCGGCTTCGGTGAAGGTCTTGGCGGTGGCCAGGTCCAGTGCGCCGATCAGGTTCAGGTCGGCCTTGGTGTACGACAGCCACGCTTTCTTCAGCACCTGTGCGACATCGCTGCCGGCGGTGCTGGCGAAGCGGCGGTGCCACTCGCGGCCCTCGAAGGTGAAATTGTGTGCGTGGCTGTAGCTGCTTTGCTCGGCGCCTTCGGCACAGCGGTGGCAGCGGCACGGGCCTTCGCCGAAGGCGTTGCGCAGGTAGCTGTTGAAGTCCACGACGGGCTTGAGGGACAGGCGTTTGTCGACATCGAACAGGTCGGCGATCAGGGGTTCTTCGGCGCTCACTCGGGATCCTCGTGTGGTGTGGCGTGCATCGGCGGGCACCCTAACAGATCGGGGCATTCAGATCACCTGTTGCAGGCCCGCGCAGCGGCCAGTAGAGACAACTGAGACGGCCTGCCGTACTCTACGCGCCCGTACGCCCACACACCCACCGAGGTAACCCCGTTTGAGCACCAAGTACCCGTACACCGCCACCGTGACCATCAGCGCAGAAGACCGCGGCGGAGATACCGAGGCTTCGGAAAACCCCAGCATGCGCGTGGGTCTGGAAGCGGTGACCGAAACCCTGAAGAAGGTGCATTTCGTCGGTACGCTCGCGGCGCCTGAAAAACCGGCCACGCACATTTGCGTGACCCTGGAGAACGGCCTGACCTATTACGGCCCGATCGTCAACGGCCATGCCGAACTGGAAGGCGGCTGGATCGCCTTCGAGTCCGACATGCTTACCCCGGAAGAACTCGGCCTGTAAGCCTCAGTTCAGTTCAGCCAGGCACTGCTCGAGGATATCCAGCCCTTCCTCGAGCACCTCGGCCTCGATGGTCAACGGAGCCAGCAGGCGAATGATGTGCCGCGCCTTGCCACTGGGCATCAGCAGCAACCCCTTGGCCCGTGCCGTCTCCATCACCTTGGCCAACTGCGCCGGTGCCGGGCTGCCGTCGTCATTGACGAATTCGATCCCGCGCATGGCACCCACGCCAGTCAGGCGGCCGATGTACGGGCTCAGGCCAGAAGCCTTCCAGCGCTCGTAGCGGCTGACGATTGCCTGTTCCTGGCGCTCCCCCCAGGTGGCGACGTTGTGGTCGGTCATCTGCGCCAGGCTGGCCAAAGCCGCCGCACAGGCAATCGGGTTGCCTGAATAGGTGCCACCCAAGCCGCCCTTGGGCAGCGCTGCCATCAATGCCTTGCGCCCTACCACCGCCCCCAGCGGCATGCCGCCAGCGATGCTCTTGGCCAGCAGCAGCAGGTCGGGCTCGATGCCAAGGCGCGGGAAAGCAAAGCGCTGGCCCGTACGGCCGAAGCCGGACTGGATCTCGTCGATGATGATCAGGATCCCGTGTTCGTCGCAGAAGCGGCGCAGGGCTTGGGCGAAAACCGGGTCGAGGGCAAGGAAGCCGCCTTCGCCCTGCACCGGTTCAAGGATGAACGCCGCCACATCTTCCACGGCCAGTTCCACGCTGAACAGGCGCTCCATGGCCTTGAGCGCCTGCTCGCAGGTAACCCCGGTATCCACGCTAGGGTAGGGCAGGTGATACACCGGCCCGGGCAACTCGCCGACCCGTTGCTTGTAAGGGGCCACTTTGCCGTTCAGGTTCAGGGTGGCCAGCGTGCGGCCGTGGAAGGCCCCATCGAAGGCGATGATGGCGCGCTTGCCTGTCGCACCGCGGGCTACTTTAAGGGCGTTTTCTGCCGCTTCTGCGCCGCTGTTGGTGAGCATGCCGGCCAACGGGTAGCTGACCGGTACGAACTGGCTCAACTGGTCCATCAACGCCATGTACGGGCCGTGGGGCGCGGCGTTGAAGGCATAGTGGGTCAAACGGGTGGCTTGAGCCTGTATCGCTTCGACCACGGCGGGGTTGCAGTGGCCCAGGTTGAGCACGCCGATACCGCCGACAAAGTCGATGTAACGTTTGCCGTCGGTGTCCCAGACTTCGGCATTACGGCCATGGGAAAGTGTGATCGGGTGAACGATGGCAATGGATTGGCTGATACTTTCCTGGTTCATGGGCACGCGGGACCTTGTTCAAGTTTCTTATTATCCAAGCGTGTTGGGGGGTTATTCCGCAAACGAATTATTCGATTGCGATCATTCCCTGAATTCGCGATCTTGGCCGGTACAGGTCAAATCAGTCCCCCTCAGCCACCCGCTCCCGAATCCACTGCACGAAGGCCCTGATCTTGGGTACTTCGGCCGCATGCTCGGCATGCGCAATGAAGTGCTTGCCATTGCTCGCCACCGGGTGGTCCCAGGCCACCACCAGCTTGCCTTCGCTCAGCTCCTCGGCCACCAGGTAGCGCGGAATCAGGGCAATACCGCAGCCGGCGATGGCTGCTCGAATGCACAGGTAGAACGTGTCGAAACGCGGCCCGTGGTAGCTGTTCTGGCTGTGCAGCCCCAGCCCCAGGAACCATTCATGCCAGGCCTCCGGCCGCGACACGCACTGCAGCAGGCGGTGCTCGGTCAGCGCCTGGGCGCTGTGGAAAGGGTGGTTGGCCAGCAACTGCGGGCTGCACACCGGTACCACTTCTTCGCTGAACAGCTCGATGCAGGTTGCCCCAGGCCATGTGCCCTGGCCGAAGAAAAAGGCCACGTCGGCCTTGGCCTGCACCAGGTCGAATGGCTCCAGTTCGTTGCGCACGTCCAGGTGAATGCGTGGGTAACGGTCGCCGAAACCCTTGAGTTTCGGCACTAGCCAGCGCGCGCCGAAGGTCGGCTGGGTGGCGATGCGCAGCACTTCGGTTTCGTCGCCGTAACTGAGGATGTAGCGGCTGGAAATGTCGATCTGGGTAAGGATCTTGTTCACTTCGGTGAGGTACAGCGCGCCGGCCGGGGTCAGGTGCAGGCGCCGACGAATACGCTGGAACAGCGAGTGCGAAAGCATGTCTTCGAGCTGCGCCACCTGCTTGCTGACGGCGCTCTGGGTCAGGTGCAGTTCCTGTGCCGCGCGGGTGAAGCTGAGGTGGCGGGCGGCCGCTTCGAAGCACTGAAGGGCGGTGGTCGAAGGCATCAGGCGTTTGGACATGACGGGCGAATACCGAGCAAAAAAAGATGAAGTTCATTCCAAAGTGGAATCATGTGGTTCGAAAAGGTCGTTTGTTGACCCCCGCCTATAGATTAATACTGACCTGGATCAACGATTACAACCGGTCATGTGAAGAGGAGGTCAGTAGCCGCTTCCAGCATCTGCAAAACAACAACAACGACTATCAGAAATTTACAAGAATTCTGCTCCGACCTTCAGCCGCCTCAAAGCGGCCGACCCATTCGAGGGTTATTCATGGCTTCCCAAGACAACAAGAAACAGCGTTCCCTGCAGCACGGCCTGACCTCCCGTCAGGTTTCGATGATCTCCATTGCCGGCATCATAGGCGCGGGCTTGTTCATCGGTTCGTCAAACGCCATCGCCACCGCCGGTCCGGCCATTCTCATTTCCTACGCCATGACCGGCCTGCTGGTATTGCTGGTGATGCGCATGCTGGGCGAAATGGCCATCGCCAACCCTAACAGCGGCTCGTTCTCCACCTATGCCTCGGAGGCCATCGGCCCGTGGGCGGGCTTCACCATCGGCTGGTTGTACTGGTGGTTCTGGGTGCTGATCATTCCGGTCGAGGCCATCGCTGGCGCCGACATCCTGCATGCTTACTTCCCTGGGATACCGTCCTGGTTGTTCGCCTTCCTGATCATGCTGGTGCTGTCGGGTACCAACCTGATCAGCGTGAAGAACTTTGGCGCCTTCGAGTACTGGTTCGCACTGGTCAAGGTGGTGGCGATCATTGCCTTCATCGTGGTCTGCAGCCTGGCGGTATTCGGCTTCTGGCCGCTGGCCGAAGTGTCCGGGGTCACCCGGCTGTGGGACAGCGGCGGCTTCATGCCCAACGGTTTTGGCACTGTGCTCGGTGGCGTGCTGATCACGATCTTCTCGTTCTTCGGCGCCGAAATCGTCACCATTGCCGCTGACGAAACTGCAAACCCGAAAGACAAGATTCGCCGTGCGACCAACCTGGTGGTGTACCGCATCGCCATCTTCTACCTGGCGTCGATCTTCCTGGTGGTATCGCTGGTGGCCTGGAACGACCCCGGGCTGAAAGCCGTCGGTTCGTTCCAGCGCGTGCTGGAAGTACTGAACGTGCCAGGCGCCAAGTTGCTGGTCGACCTGGTGGTACTGGTGGCAGTGACCAGTTGCATGAACTCGGGCCTGTATACGGCGTCGCGCATGCTCTACTCGCTGGGCGCTCGCGGCCAGGCCCTCAGCGTGACCAAGCGTATCTCCGGCTCGGGTGTGCCGACCGTGGCGGTCATTTTCTCGACGCTTGCCGGTTTTGCCGGGTGTCTGGTCAACTATGCGTTCCCGGGCAAGGTCTTCGGCTTCTTGCTGTCTACCACCGGCGCCATTGCTTTGCTGGTGTATCTGGTGATCGCCGTGTCCCAGCTGCGCATGCGGGCCCGCGCCGAACGTGAAGGGCGGCCGTTGGAACTGAAGATGTGGCTGTTCCCGTGGCTCACCTGGCTGGTCATCGGCACCATCGTCATGGTCCTGGGCTACATGCTGTTCAGCGATGCCTACCGCTATGAAACCCTTATGACCGCTGGGGTGACCACGTTCATCCTGCTGGTTTCGCTGACCCAGCGCCGTGCCAAGGCAGTTGCCCAGCCGGCCTGACGTATCTGCTTTAATGGGGGCGTTGCGCGCCCCCATTTCAACAAGTACAGGAAGCGTATGACTGATCACCCACTTTCGCTTCAGGCCCTGGCGGCGCCTGAAGGCACCTGCTACGGCTGCGGCTGCTCCCACCCCAGTGGCCTGCACCTGCAAAGTCACTGGGACACCGACGGCATCCACCTGGTATGCCGGCACGCCCCCGACGCCACCTTCATCGGCTGGCCGGGCCTGGTCTACGGCGGCCTGCTGGCGATGTTGGTGGATTGCCATTCCAATTGGACGGCCATGGCCTACCACTATCGCAACGAAGGACGCGAGCCGGGCAGCCTGCCGCGTATCGATTGCGTGACCGGCACACTCAACTTGACCTACCTCAAGCCTACGCCAATGGGTGTCGAGCTTTTGCTCAAAGCCCGCGTGGAAGGGGAAGTGGGGCGCAAGAGCCGGGTGATTTGCGAAGTCTGGGCCGAGGATGTGCTGACCGTGACCGCCGACTCCGTGTTCGTCCGTGTCGATACCGAAAAGCTCAAGCTCAAGGCCCACGGCCAGGCTTGAGTTGCCAGCGCTGATAAGTGGTCGGTGATGGTCAGCGGCCGGGGATGTCTCTAGAGTGACAGGTTCATTCCCCAGGCAAGGTTGATCATGACCGATCTCAGCGCTTTCCCTGTTACCCGCAAGTGGCCCGCCAAACACCCCGAACGCCTGCAACTGTATTCGTTGCCGACGCCCAACGGCGTCAAGGTGTCGATCATGCTCGAAGAAATCGGCCTGGCCTACGAGGCACACAAGGTCAGCTTCGACAACGATGACCAGTTGAGCCCCGAGTTCATTTCGCTCAGCGCCAACAACAAGATCCCCGCAATCCTCGACCCAGACGGCCCGGGCGGCCAGCCGTTGCCGCTGTTCGAATCAGGGGCGATCTTGCAGTACCTGGCCGAAAAAAGTGGACAGCTGCTCAGCCAGGACCCTGCCCAGCGTTACCAGACGCTGCAGTGGCTGATGTTCCAGATGGGCGGCATCGGGCCGATGTTCGGCCAGGTCGGGTTTTTCCATTTCTTTGCTGGCAAGGAATATGAAGACAAGCGCCCGCGCGACCGCTATGTCAACGAGTCCAAACGGCTGCTGGGTGTGCTGGATCGGCATTTGAAAGGTCGGCAGTGGATGGCAGAGGAATACAGCATCGCCGACATCGCCATCTTCCCGTGGGTGCGTAACCTGGTCGAGCGCTACAACGCCCGTGAACTGGTGGGCTTCGACCAGTTCAAGGAAGTGCAGCGGGTTTTGGCGAATTTCCTCGAGCGGCCAGCCGTGCAGCGTGGCCTGAAAATCCCGGGCTGATCAAGACGGGGTACGGGTTCAGAAGATGTGGTTCAGCAACCAGTACAGGCTGCCGGCCAACAGCATCGCTGCCGGCAAGGTCAGCACCCAGGCCATCAGCAGGTTGAACAAAGTACGCGTCTGAATACCCGAGCCATTGGCCACCATGGTCCCGGCCACCCCCGAGCTCAGCACGTGGGTGGTCGAGACCGGCAGCCCGAACATATCCGCCGCGCCGATGGTGCACATCGCCACCACTTCGGCTGATGCGCCCTGTGCATAGCTGAGGTGGGTCTTGCCGATCTTCTCGCCAACGGTGACCACAATACGCCGCCAGCCAACCATGGTCCCCAGCCCGAGCGCGATGGCTACCGCCACCTTCACCCACAGCGGAATATAGCGGGTGGCGTCGTCCAGCTGAGCCTTGAACAGCTGCACATGGCTGCGGGTGTCGGCATCGAATGCCACCAAGCGGTACTTCTCGATCAGGCGAATGGCTTCGCTGGTCAGGTACATGTCATTGCGCACGTTGGCCATGGCTTCTGCCGGTATGCGCTTGAGCGAGCCGTAGCCTTTGACCTCTGCACCGATCATCCCGGTCAGCGCCGCCAGCGCCGGTACCAATTGCGGGCCGGCCTTGGGCTCGCCAATGAACGCAGTCAGGGTCTGGCGCGGATCGCCCAGGGCCGCTTGCGGGTCGCTGCGCACCAGTGCCTGGCGGGTCACTTCGGCGACGGCGGAAAACTGCAAAGCTTGCTCGTTGGGCATGGTCTTGTTCAGCGCATACGCCATTGGCAGGGTGCCGACCAGAATCAACATGATCAGGCCCATGCCTTTCTGGCCATCGTTGGAGCCGTGGGCGAACGACACCCCGGTACACGTGAGGATCAGTACGCCACGAATCCACCAAGGCGGCGGTGTCTGGCCTTGTGGCGCCTGATACAAAGCCTGACGCTTGACCAGCGCACGCAAGGCGAGCAGCAACAGGGCGGCGCAGGCAAAGCCGATCAGCGGGGAGAGCAACAGGGCGTAACCCACCTTGCTGGCCTGGGCCCAGTCCACGCCGCTGGTGCCGTCACGGCCATGCATCAGGGCATTGGCCACACCCACACCGATGATCGAACCGATCAGGGTGTGCGAGGATGACGCCGGCAGCCCCAGCCACCAGGTGCCGAGGTTCCAGATGATCGCCGCCAACAGCAGGGCAAAAACCATCGCGAAGCCGGCCGAGGAACCTACCTGTAGAATCAGTTCCACCGGCAGCAGGGCGATGATGCCGAAAGCCACTGCGCCACTGGAAAGCAGCACACCCAGGAAGTTGCACAGCCCGGACCACACCACCGCGACCGGTGCCGGCAGCGCATGGGTGTAGATCACGGTAGCCACCGCGTTGGCGGTGTCGTGGAAGCCATTGACGAATTCGAAGCCCAAGGCAATCAACAGTGCCAGGCCCAGCAGCAGAAACGGCGTGACCGTGGTGATCACCGTGCCGCTGGCGCTGACATCCTGTTTCAGGCTCCAGGCGGTGTAGGCGATACCCGCCAGCAGCAGGCCGCAGAACAACACGAGGGTGGCCCACCCGGGCTTGTGGGCAAGCTGCGGTCGGGCGTCGCGTTGCGCCAGGTGCGGCTGGCGGGCCAGTAGCGGGGTTGCCATGATGGCTCCGGTGGGCATTGGGCGAGTTGCCGAAGGCCTTGAGCATAGGAACAATTCGGCGCCCGACCGTGACCTCGATCAATGAATTATCTAGGCTCAAGACGGACGGTATATGCAGGAGAAAGCCATGATCCGCTGCAAGCGTGTCTACCTTACGGTCACCGACGATGATGGCCAGCGTGTGCTGGTAGACCGCCTGTGGCCGCACAACTCCACAACGAAAACTCGCAAGGGCAGTGGTTGCGCGAAGTGGCACCCTCGAATGACTTGTGCCGTCTGCAGTGAGTAGCGTGCTGATGCCCCTGCAACTGATTGCCGCCAACGACAGCCACCGTACGTTTGCCCGCGACCTTACCCGGCGCGCCATGCTGCCGTACTACCGGGAATATGATCTGCTCTGGATCGAAGAGGCATTCGACCAGGCCTGGGCGTGGCGCGAGCAGTGGTTGATCTGCGAAGGCGATAGCCTGCTGGGTTTCTGCAGCCTCAGCCAGGATCGTGAGGCGCTGTTTATCCGCGAGTTGCACCTGTTGCCCGAGCATCGCGGGCGCGGTGTCGGCAGCTGGGTATTGGAAACGTTGGCGCTGTGGGCGGGGCAGCGGCGGTTGCCGTTGCTGAGGCTGATGGTATTTCGCAGCAACCCGGCACGCCTGCTGTATCAGCGCCACAGCTTCGTCGAAATGGGCGAAGACGATTGCTTTGTGCGGATGCAGCGCGTGATCAATAATGGCTAAATAGTGGCTTGCCCCGGCTTTTGCGCATGGGCATAGTGGATCCATATGCTCCGGCTGGCGGCAAGGTGCCAACCCGTGCCTGAGGGATATCAGGGTAGAGGAGAAGCCCCCATGAATGGAATCGGTCCGCGGCTGCGGGAAGAGCGTGAGCGGCTGGGCATGACTCAGCGTGTGTTTGGCGATATCGGTGGTGTAGAACCCAACGCACAAGGTAAATACGAAAGTGGCGAGCGCACGCCGCGGGCTGATTACCTGGCAGCCCTGGCGGCCAAGGGCGTAGATGCGCTGTACGTGCTCAGCGGTATCCGCACCCCGGTACCGGTCGAAGGCTCGAATACGGATGAGTCCGGTTTGCTTGGGGCATTCCGGCAATTGTCGCCTGACGACCAGGCGGCGCTCTGGCACTTGCTGCGGCGCCTGGCTGGCCGTGATAACCACCGGCAAACAGTGCGGCCCCTCGCCGTGGAGCGTAAGACCTTTCTTACGGAAGTAATGCGTTAGGCCCACTGTGAAAAATTTTGTTAAGGTGGCGGGATCCAATCGCCCTGCTGACGAGGTGTGTGCTTGATTAGGGTCTTAGTGGTCGACGATCACGATCTGGTACGAACCGGTATTACCCGCATGCTGGCCGACATTGATGGCCTGCAGGTGGTGGGTGAGGGTGATTCAGGCGAGTCGGCACTGAAGCTGGCCCGCGAGCTGAAGCCGGATGTGGTGCTGATGGACGTGAAAATGCCCGGCATCGGCGGCCTGGAGGCCACCCGCAAACTGCTGCGCAGCCATCCGGACATCAAGGTGGTCGCCGTGACTGTGTGCGAGGAAGACCCATTCCCCACCCGCTTGTTGCAGGCCGGCGCTGCCGGCTACCTGACCAAGGGCGCAGGCCTCGATGAAATGGTCCAGGCCATCCGCCTGGCGTTTGCCGGCCAGCGCTACATCAGCCCGCAGATTGCCCAGCAGCTGGCGCTGAAACCGTTCCAGCCACAGGGCTCGCCGTTCGACGCGCTGTCCGAGCGGGAAATCCAGATTGCCCTGATGATTGTCGGCTGCCAGAAAGTGCAGATCATCTCCGACAAGTTGTGCCTCTCGCCCAAGACCGTCAATACTTACCGTTATCGGATCTTTGAAAAACTCTCGGTCACCAGCGACGTTGAACTGACGTTGCTGGCCGTTCGCCACGGTATGGTTGACGCAAGCCTGTAAAACCTCATGTCCCAAGTCTTTGATGCCAGCGCATTCCTGGCGACCTGCAGCGGTCGCCCGGGCGTTTACCGGATGTTCGACGCCGAAGCCCGGCTGCTTTATGTGGGCAAGGCCAAGAACCTGAAGAAACGCCTGGCCAGTTATTTCCGCAAGACTGGCCTGGCGCCCAAGACCGCTGCGTTGGTAGCGCGTATCGCCCAGGTCGAAACCACCATCACCGCCAACGAAACCGAGGCGTTGCTGCTGGAGCAGAACCTGATCAAGGAATGGCGGCCACCCTACAACATCCTGCTGCGCGACGATAAATCTTACCCCTATGTGTTCCTGTCCGATGGCGAGTTCCCGCGGCTGGGCATTCACCGTGGGGCGAAGAAGGCCAAGGGCCGCTACTTTGGCCCTTACCCCAGCGCCGGGGCCATCCGCGAAAGCCTCAGCTTGCTGCAAAAGGCCTTCTCGGTGCGCCAGTGCGAAGACAGCTACTACGCCAACCGCACCCGGCCGTGCCTGCAGTACCAGATCAAACGCTGCAAAGGGCCGTGCACCGACCTGGTCACCGCCGAAGAATACGCCGACGACGTGCGCCACTCGGTCATGTTCCTCGAAGGCCGCAGCCAGCAATTGGGCAACGAGTTGAACGCCGAAATGGAGAAGGCCGCCATGGCCCTCAACTTCGAAAAGGCAGCCGAGTTGCGCGACCAGATCGCCTTGTTGCGCCGCGTGCAGGACCAGCAGTACATCGAGGGCGGCAGTGGTGAGGTCGATGTCATCGCCGCCTTCGTCAACCCGGGTGGTGCCTGCGTGCACCTGATCAGCGTGCGCGGCGGCCGGGTGCTGGGCAGCAAGAACTTCTTCCCGCAGGTGGGCATCGAGGAGGAGGTGGCCGAGGTGATGGCCGCATTCCTTTCCCAGTACTACCTGGGTAACGCAGAACGCGAACTGCCCGGCGAGTTGATCGTCAACGTCGTTCACGAAGACTTCGATGCCATTACCGAAGCGCTGCACACGCTGCGTGGCCGTGAGCTGACCATCAGCCACCGGGTACGTGGTACACGCGCCCGCTGGCAGCAGTTGGCAGTGACCAATGCCGAGCAGGCGTTGAATGCGCGCCTGGCCAACCGCCAGCACATGGCCGCGCGTTTCGAGGCTTTGGCCGAAGTGCTGGGCCTGGACGAGGTGCCGCAGCGGCTTGAATGCTATGACATCAGTCATTCCAGTGGCGAAGCCACCGTGGCCAGTTGCGTGGTATTCGGCCCTGAAGGCGCGCTGAAGTCCGACTATCGCCGCTTCAACATCGAAGGTGTCACAGCCGGCGATGACTACGCCGCCATGCACCAGGCCCTGACCCGCCGGTACGGGCGTATCAAGGACGGTGAGGGCAAGCTGCCCGACGTGTTGCTGGTGGACGGCGGCAAGGGGCAGCTGAACATGGCCCGCGATGTGATGCAGGAACTGGGCTTCACCGACCTGACCCTGCTTGGCGTGGCCAAGGGTGTGACCCGCAAGGCCGGCTTTGAAACCCTGTACCTGAATGACGTGCACCACGAGTTCACACTGAAAGGTGATTCACCGGCCCTGCACCTGATTCAGCAGATCCGCGACGAAGCCCACCGATTTGCCATTACCGGGCACCGCGCTCGTCGCGGCAAGGCCCGCCGGGTGTCCAGCCTGGAGGATGTGGCCGGGGTCGGGCCCAAGCGTCGGCGCGACCTGCTGAAACATTTCGGCGGCCTGCAGGAGCTCAACCGCGCCAGTATCGATGAAATCGCCAAAGCCCCCGGCATCAGTAAAAAGCTTGCCGAGTCGATTTATGCCAGCCTGCATAGCGAGTAGAATGCCGGGCTCAACTTGCAGCCAGTCGTACCGATGAATATTCCAAACCTGCTCACCGTTCTACGCGTCCTGCTCATTCCGTGCTTCATTCTGCTGTTCTATATGCCCTATCAGTGGAGCTACATGGCCGCCAGCAGCGTGTTTGCCGTTGCCGCCGCCACCGACTGGCTGGACGGCTACCTGGCGCGACGCCTGCAGCAGAGCACGCCGTTCGGCGCCTTCCTGGACCCGGTGGCCGACAAGCTGATGGTGGCGGTCGCCCTGGTGCTGCTGGTGCAGACCCACGCCAATTTCTGGCTGACCCTGCCGGCGGCGGTCATCATCGGCCGCGAAATCGTGGTGTCGGCGTTGCGCGAGTGGATGGCCGAGCTGGGCGCGCGGGCGCATGTGGCGGTGTCCAACCTCGGTAAGTGGAAGACTGCGGCGCAGATGCTGGCGCTGGTGATCCTGCTGGGCAACCCGCCGGCGGTGACCTTCTGGGTAATCCTGGGCTACGGGCTGCTGCTGGTGGCTGCGGGGCTGACGCTGTGGTCGATGGTGCACTACCTGTTGGCCGCCTGGCCGCACCTGCGCGAAGGCTCTGAACAGAAATAAACTTTTTTTGAATCAAGGGGTTGACGCTGTTTTAGAAATCGCTAGAATGGCACCCATCACGACGCGGGAATAGCTCAGTTGGTAGAGCACGACCTTGCCAAGGTCGGGGTCGCGAGTTCGAGTCTCGTTTCCCGCTCCAAATAAAGATCTACAGGTTTAACTCGAACTCTGTAAATCGTTGAAAAAAGGCCCTTCGGGGCCTTTTTTCGTTCCAGCGCAGTCTGCCTGAATCCACCAGCAGCCACGAAATTCCAGTACATTTTTAAGTACAGCGATTCCGGGTAGTTGGCGTGGCGGGTTGATGGCTGAGCTGGGGCTTGGGCATCGATATACATCTCCTCGACCTTACGAGACCGGGAGATGTACACATGCCCTTGTCCGACACTGCCGTCCGCCAAGCAAAGCCGACCGGCAAGAACTTCACCCTCAAAGACACTGCTGGCCGTGCACTGTTCGTCGGTGCCATAGGTGCCAAGCAGTGGCACTTCCGTTTCTATTGGTCGGGCAAGCAAGCCCGGATATCAATGGGCGTCTATCCAGCCTTCAGCCTCAAGGAGGCGAGGGAGGCGCAGGACCAAGCGCGTGCGCTGGTTTCCCCGGGTGTCGATCCTCGCGCCGACCCCGTGAGGCTCGCCTGGCTGCCTGTTCGGCGTCCGAGAACTCCTTTCGTTCTGTTTTCAACGACTGGGAGCCTTGAGGGCATTGAGCCTCAAACGGGGGCGGCAAAGCACGCTGGAGCCGATCGAACGGCTCTTGAACTCATCGGTGTAGTTGCGGCGAGTGGTCGGGTACATGGCAACCTGCAAGATAGCGATGTAAGTATCGCTTCTTGGCGTCCCTTGTCACGGGACAGGCCCAGTGAGTCAGACATGCGCAAAGGCCGCGCAGCGCCCAGACGTAACTGATCTTAAACAGTGGCAAAAGGTGTGTTTTCAATCAAACTGACGGCGCCGGCGGCTTCGAGATAAATTCTTACAATATGGCTTCACCCCTTACGGCGTAAGGCCTGTAGGTCGAGTGAGCAAATTTTTGCGCAGTAGAAATCGGGTTAGAGTCCGCGACCTCAAAGCTTCCGTTCGAGGACAGTGGATGTTCAAGCCTGCCAACGCCGCTCAGTTCACCTTGACTATTCCTGCTGCCAGCCATGACCTGCAGGTGCTGGCCTTCACCGGTGAGGAGGCAATCAGTACGCCGTACAGTTTCCACGTCGATTGCGTCAGCCGACGTGCAGATCTGGATTTGGAGGCCCTGCTCGATCAGCCGGCTTTCCTGAGCTTCGGGTTCGCTGGTGAAGGGATTCACGGATTGATTCATCAGGTAGGCCAGGGTGAATCCGGTAAGCGGCTGACGCGCTATTCATTGACCCTAGTGCCCTGTATTGCCTATCTGGATTTGCGCACTAATCACCGGATTTTCCAGGCGATGACGGTGCAGCAGATCATTGTGCAGGTGCTGAAGGAGCATGGCATTCTCGCTGATGTTTGCCATTTCCACTTTGGGCCGACCCCTTACCCTGAGCGGAATTACTGTGTGCAGTACGGAGAGTCCGATCTGCACTTCCTGCATCGCCTCTGCGAAGAGGAAGGCATCCATTACCATTTCCAGCACCATGCAGATGGCCATCATCTGATTTTCGGCGATGACCAGACCGTCTTCACCAAGCTCGGCCGGCCAACGGCTTACGCCCAGGACACCGGGTTGGTAGCCGACGAGCCAGTCATCAAACGCTTCGGCAAGCGCATAGCAGCACGCATCAGCCATGTGGCTCACAGGGATTACAACTTCGAGAAGCCGCGTTTACAGATGCAAGCGCAGACCGGCAGCGAAGCAGCTGCAGTTCTGGAGCGTTATGAGTACCCAGGACGGTTCGCTGATCGACTTCGCGGCAAGCACCTGTCCAAGCGCATCCTGGAACGAGACCGAGCCGATTACGCCTTGGCAGAAGGCGATGGCGATCAGCCGACCTTGCGCAGCGGCTATTTCTTGGAGCTGTCCGATCACCCTCGGCAGGAGTGGAACGATCTGTGGCTGCTTGGCAGCGTTCGCCATGAAGGGCGGCAGCCGCAAGTGCTCGAAGAGTCCATCAGCAGCCAGGTCGAGGTGGGTGACGGCTTCCAGCAGGGTTACCGCAACTGGTTCACTGCCACACCCTGGGATGTGTTCTATCGACCACCGGCTTGTCATCGCAAACCCTTGGCCCTGGCAACACAGACCGCCGTGGTCACTGGCCCGCCAGGGGAAGAAATCTATTGCGACCAGTATGGGCGGGTGAAGGTGCAGTTCTTCTGGGATCGCAGTGACCAGTACAACGACAACAGCAGTTGTTGGGTCCGTGTTGCCTCCTCCTGGGCTGGTAGCCGCTATGGGGCTATCGCTGTCCCCCGAGTGGGAATGGAAGTGGTCGTCAGCTTTCTCGAGGGCGATCCAGACCAGCCCATCATTAGCGGCTGCCTGCATCATGCCGAGCACCTCGTGCCCTATGACCTGCCTGCCAACAAGACCCGCACGGTGTTCAAGACCAGCAGCACGCCAGGCGGGGGCGGTTTCAACGAACTGCGCATCGAGGATCGCGCCGGCCAGGAGCAAATCTACATCCATGCCCAGCGCGATCAGGACTGTGTGGTCGAGAACAACGAGACTCACTGCGTTGGCGTGAACCGCCTGCACAACATAGGCCAGGACGAAACCATCATGATCGGCCAGAACCGCGCATGTGCGGTGAAGGTAGATGACACCTTGCGTGTTGGTGGCGCCAAGCTCGATAGCGTTGGTACCGGCTATCTCATGGAAGCCGGCGAGCAGATTAGGCTGGTTTGCGGGCAGAGCGTTCTGGAAATGCATGCTGACGGCCGCATCAATCTCTCTGGCGTTCAGTTCAACCTCACCGTCAGCGGCGATGGCGAGATCAATACCGGCGGTGATCTGAATCTCAACATGCCCGGCGGTGCCGCAGCCACCGCGCCGGGAGCAGACGGCATCAAGGGCACCATAGAGTCCAACGTCAACGCCATCTTCACCGATCCGCCCAAGCCGGCAACCTGACTAGAAACGTAAACACCCCAGGAAATTCATTTGTTATGGACTACCTACTCCAGGAAGGCCGGGTCACCCTGCCGGCCACTTTTCAAGACCGCAGCGTCAATATGTTCATCCCTGGTAGCACCGTGCCTGCCTCATTCAGCCTGACCGTTGCGCGTGACACGACCCTGCCAGGTGAAGTGCTGTCTGACTACATCGACCGCCAGGTCGGTCTGATCGCCGCCAAGTTGCGCAAGTTCAAGCGGCAAAGTACCCGCGACGCCCTGTTGGGTGCGCAATCAGCACTGCCCGGTCTGCAGGTTGATGCCCACTACCAGAGCGATGGCCAGACCATCTACCAACGCCAGGCAGTGTTCCTGATATCGACGGATCGGGCCCTGGTGTTTTCCGGTACCAGCAAAAGCCCGTTTGACGATCAACTGAACCAGCTTTGGGCAGATGTGTTGGCCAGCTTTCAGCCGCACTCGTCGGCACCGACCACACCCTAAAGGAAACTCAACTGTCCCGCGTGGCAGACGCACAGGGAGGCGTTCGCATGTTCGAAGCGGCGCGGCTGCACGATGAAATTGCTCACACCAGCGCCTTGGCAGGCTTTCTGGTAGGCGCGGCACTTGGGTTGGCACTGATCGTCGCGGTGGCATTCGCCACGGCCACCTGTGGC
Source organism: Pseudomonas sp. DCB_BI (assembly GCF_026240995.1). NCBI lineage: Bacteria > Pseudomonadati > Pseudomonadota > Gammaproteobacteria > Pseudomonadales > Pseudomonadaceae > Pseudomonas > Pseudomonas sp. DCB_BI. The sequence continues at coordinate 105,174 of NZ_JAPFCG010000019.1, forward strand.
TTGGGCGTGGCGTTGATCGCAGGGCTGTTGGCCGGGGTAGGGGGGATGGTACTGACCTCCTTCGGCGAAGCCGCAGGCAAGATGTTCAGCACGCCCGCCGGTGGTATCGAGACAGGCTCACCCAACGTCTTCATCAATGGTTTTAAAGCCGCACAAGTCGAGGGCAGCGAGGCTGATTGCAAAAAGCACCCGAACCCCAGGCCGCTGGTGGCCGAAGGTTCGGCAAAGGTGTTCTATAACGGTCTGCCGGCTGCCCGTAAGGGCGACAAGCTGACCTGTGGCGGGGTCATCGACAGCGGTTCGGCAAACACCTTCATTGGCGCAGAGCGCGAGCAATATCTCGAGATCCAGGACGAGGTGCCGGAATGGCTGCGCACCACGGTGGACATCCTCATGGCGCTGGCGGGATCTGCCGTGGGAATAGCCAAGCTGGCATTGATGGCTGGTAAGTCCGGCCTCAAGGTGTTCACGCCCTGTGCCTTGAAGTTCGCTGCCGGGTTTGCCGCTGGCGAAGTGGCGGGTCGCTTTGTCGTCGGCCCAGCAATCAGTCGTGCCTTTGGCGGCTTGTTCGGCAACCCGGTCGATGCGGTGAGCGGGCGCAAGCTGCTGCTGGAAGAAAACGAAACCGACTTCACCCTGCCGGGGCTGATGCCGGTGGTGTGGTCGCGTTTCTACGCCAGCGACCTGAACCACGAAGGCCTACTCGGTCGCGGTTGGGTCTTGCCTTGGGAGCAAAGCCTGCGCCTGGAGGGTGAGCAACTGCTGCTGCGCGACAACCAGGGCCGCGAACTGCCGCTGCCAACCCTTGCGCCGGGCGAGCGCCTGTACCTCACCGATCAGCAGTTCTTCCTGGTGTGCACGGAGGGTGGCCATTTCCTGCTGCAAACCCTGGACAACCATTTCTTCTACTTTGGCGAAGTGCCTGTAGACGGCGACCCTGCGCCGTTGCGTCGGGTGGAAAACGCTCTAGGCCACTACCTCAATTTTTGTTACGACCGCCAACAGCGCTTGAATGACATCTGCGCCACGGGCGGCATTCGCCTGCACCTGTGCTACGACCACCGCGACGACCGTCTGAGCCGTGTCGAACGGGTGGTGGCCAACTCCCCGGTGGAGACCTTGGTGCATTATCGGTACGACGGCCATGGCCAACTGGCGCAGGTTACCGACCGCAATGGCGCACACATCCGGCGCTTCACCTACCAACAGGGGGTGATGACCGCTCATGAGAACGCCTTGGGCCTAACCTGCGAGTACCGCTGGGCGACGTTATCCGACGGTGTTCTGCGTGTGGCTGAGCACTGGACCAGCGACGGCGAGCGCTACCGCTTTTTCTATGATCTCGAAAAGCGCGAAACCACCATCGTCGATGCCCTCGGCCGGCGCGCGAAGGTTCACTACAACGACCAGCGTCGCGTTATCGCCAGTCAAGACTTCGGTGGCGAGCACTATCGGACCGAACTGGACGACGCGGGGAACACGACCGGGGTGACGTTGCCCGATGGCAATACACTCAAGCTGGTCTATGACGACCTGTCCCGCCTGGTGGAAGAAACCGATCCGTTGGGCCGTTCCACACGCTACGCCTATCACCTTGATACCAGCCTGTTGACCGCCATCGAGCGCCCGGACGGCAGCCGCGAGCAATGGATCTACGACCGTAGCGGCATTTTATTGGAAAGCATCGATCCGCTGGGCCAGACCACCCGCTACCTCAATACCGACGACGGCCTGCCGCACACCCGTTACGACCCCCAAGGCAACATCACGCACCTGACCTGGAGCGCGTTGGGCCAGGTGCTACAGCATCAGGATTGTTCCGGACAGCGCACGCGCTACGACTACGATGAGCGCCTGCATCTGGTCGGCATCACCGATGCCCTGGAGCAGACCCTGCGCCTGATTCGCCAGCCCGGCGGTGAGATTCTGCGCATCGAACAGCCCGATGGCAGCTGCGATGTCTATGGCTACAATGCCCTGGGCCAGGTCACCAGCCATACCAATGGCGATGGCCGCACCACATACCTGGAGCGTACCGCCCGCGGCCTGCCGAAACGGCGCAAGGATGCACGCGGGCAGCAGGTGCACTACCAGTATGACGACGCCCAGCGCCTGATACGGCTGGTCAACGAGAACCAGGCTGCCTATCGCTTCAGCTACGACGCCAGTGACCGCTTGCAGGAAGAAGTGCGCGTCGATGGCCTGCGCCTTCGTTACCGCTATAGCGTCAGCGGTACCCTGGCCGAACTGGAGGAAACTGCCGAGCAGGGCCTGCAAGCGCTCAGTCGAACCCAGCAGTTCGAGCATGACGCGGTCGGTCGCCTGGTGAGCCGCACCACGGCGGACAGCCATCTGGCGTATCACTACGACGAAGCCGATCGCCTCACGGCCATCGAGCGCCGGCCCAGCACGGCCGGCAAAGCTTTGGGCATCGAGCCCGAGCGCCTGGCGTTTGCTTATGACGCAAGCGGTCGCCTGACCGAAGAGCACAGTGCGCAAGGCATACTCGGCTACCAGTACGACGCGTTGGGCAACCTGACCACCCTGACCTTGCCCGACGGCCGCCAGCTCAATCACCTGTACTACGGCAGCGGTCACCTGCACCAGATCAACCTGGATGGCCTGCTGGTCAGCGACTTCGAACGCGACGCGTTGCACCGGGAAACCCTGCGCAGCCAAGGTGCGCTCACCAGCCGCTTCGGTTATGACGCCATCGGTCGCAAGCAGTGGCAAGGGGCGGTCCGCTTGCCACACGAGGCGTTGGCTGAGTTGCAGGAGCAGGGCAGCCGGCTGCTGGGTTCGCCGGAGCATCCGTCCACCCTGATCCATCGGCGCTATCAGTACAGCCCCGGTGGTGAGCTCAAGCTCACCGCTGATAATCACCGGGGTATGACTGACTACGGTTACGACGCCGTGGGTCAGTTGCACAGCCGTGAGCCCCGCCATCCCCAGCTACAGGCCGAGGACTTCCGCTACGACGCTGCCGGCAACCTGTGCGGCACCGGCGCCTGGCAGTTCGAGGCGCAGCCCAGCAACCGCCTGAAAGCTTGGGGTGACCTGCGGTTCAGCTATGACGCTTGGGGTAACCTGAGTGAGAAGAGCCGCAGTAACGGCGCCTATCAGCGTTTTCACTACGACAGCGAGAACCGCCTGGTCCGTGCAGAAACCTGGCATGGCATAAAGTTGCAAAGTGAAGCGCGTTACCGCTACGACTGCCTGGGTCGGCGTATTGGCAAAGAGGTCACCCGCAACGGTCAGACCGGCCGTATTACGTTCCTGTGGCAAGGGTTGCGCCTGCTGCAAGAGCAGCAACCGCAATTGCGCAGCCTGTACATCTACGAGCCGGACAGCTACGCCCCGCTGGCGCGCATCGACAGCGATCCCGAGCAGCCGGAACGACCCGGCAAGTGCTACTGGTTCCACACGGATCAGATCGGTACGCCGCAAGAGCTGACCGATGCCGAAGGGCAGGTGGTGTGGCGGGCGTACTACAAGGCCTGGGGCGAGCTGGAGGCGCTGTCGCCGAACGGGGTGGAGCAGAACCTGCGGTTTCAGGGGCAGTACCACGACCGGGAAACGGGGCTGCACTACAATACGTTTCGGTATTACGATCCGGGGGTGGGGCGGTTTACGACGCAGGATCCGATTGGGTTGGTGGGTGGGATTAATCTTTACCAGTATGCGGTGAATCCGCTGGGATGGATTGATCCACTTGGACTAAGTGGTAGTGGGCTTGTTAATGGGATTCCTAAAAATCCCGGAATTGCTCGACGCTTCATGTCAAAGGCTGAATATAAGAATTTCCTGAAGGCTGGCTTTAGATTTGATCCGACAGATCCAAGAGGAGGTATAAGCGTCACCTCTGTTAAGGTAGACCCTAGAAATCCTAATGCAATAAGAAGGAGTACTGGTGCCTTGGGTGCTGATTACTATGTGGATATTGATACAAGAGGTAAAAATGTTGAGCTAAAAGGAAAGACGAAGGGTAATGTAATGGATTGGAAAATCAAGGATGACGTGCTGCCGGAAAATATCGTGAAAAAAGGGAGGGTTGGGACGTGCTGAGTGATACGCTAAAGCAGTTTGATGAAGTGTATGATAAGTTGTGGCGGGAAATAAGGGAGGAAGACGGCTCGGATAGCTGCTTTTCTCCTGAGGACATTTCAGTTTTAGAGCGCTTGATATATGCAAAAATATTTCATTTGAAAGCTTTTGAAATATTGTTAAAGTGCGCCCCTAGTAATGCGCTAGATATACTGAAAATGCGTTATTTATCGCTTGATCTTGCTAACAACTCTAAAGATCATGTTGCTGATCTTGAGGTTATGTTATCTGACGTAAATGAAATTCTCGGTAGGGATGCTTTGGAAGAATTATTAAGCTGTTCTGAATTTTTGCTGGATAACATGAAAAACCAACGGGTTGTTGATGCCATTGAATTTTCCAGAAATGCAGATTGAAAGATTTGTCGCCGGAGCATCCGTCCACCCTGATCCATCGGCGCTATCAGTACAGCCCCGGTGGTGAGCTCAAGCTCACCGCTGATAATCACCGGGGTATGACTGACTACGGTTACGACGCCGTGGGTCAGTTGCACAGCCGTGAGCCCCGCCATCCCCAGCTACAGGCCGAGGACTTCCGCTACGACGCTGCCGGCAACCTGTGAGGCACCGGCGCCTGGCAGTTCGAGGCGCAGCCCAGCAACCGCCTGAAAGCTTGGGGTGACCTGCGGTTCAGCTATGACGCTTGGGGTAACCTGAGTGAGAAGAGCCGCAGTAACGGCGCCTATCAGCGTTTTCACTACGACAGCGAGAACCGCCTGGTCCGTGCAGAAACCTGGCATGGCACACAGTTGCAAAGTGAAGCGCGTTACCGCTACGACTGCCTGGGTCGGCGTATTGGCAAAGAGGTCACCCGCAACGGTCAGACCGAGCGCATTACGTTCCTGTGGCAAGGGTTGCACCTGTTGCAAGAGCAGCAAGCGCAATTGCGCAGCCTGTATATCTACGAGCCGGACAGCTACGCCCCGCTGGCGCGCATCGACAGCGATCCCGAGCAGCCGGAACGACCCGGCAAGTGCTACTGGTTCCACACGGACCAGATCGGCACGCCGCAAGAGCTGACCGATGCCGAAGGGCAGGTGGTGTGGCGGGCGTACTACAAGGCGTGGGGCGAGCTGGAGGCGCTGTCGCCGAAGGGGGTGGAGCAGAACCTGCGGTTTCAGGGGCAGTACCACGACCGGGAAACGGGGCTGCACTACAATACGTTTCGGTATTACGATCCGGGGGTGGGGCGGTTTACGACGCAGGATCCGATTGGGTTGGCGGGTGGGATTAATCTTTACCAGTATGCGGTGAATCCGCTAGGGTGGATTGATCCCTGGGGACTTAGCGGTGATTGTTTTTCCACTAAAAGCAATGGTAAATATACTGAGCCTGACTTGCCCCCTAAGGTTGTTGCTAAGAACGGCGAAGTTCAGATCGTGCACTACACGAGAAGTGGAGATCATGGTCCTGCTCATCTCCATGTTAAAGGTGGCGGCCCTGAAGCAAAGATAGGGCAAGCAGGAAAGCCAATAAAAGGCTCGCCTCAACTAACATCCAAGCAACAAATGCTGGTTGATGCCAACCGCTCCGTGATTCGCAAAGTGGTTGGGAAGATTCAGAAGTGGTACAAATATCAGTCTATGGAGTGAGGTGCTAAAGTGGATAACAAAGAAATATGGCTATTCAATGGGTCCATGGCTCGATTCCCTTCTGGTGTTTTTTTTTCCTTGGAGGGCGCAAGGGAATGGATAAGGCGGCATAAATTGAGCGGAGTGCTTACAAGATACCCCGCTAATACGGGGGTGTACGATTGGGCTATTGAAAATGGTCTTTTTTCTGCAACAGAAGATAAGCATAAGACGCCATCATTTATAGGCGGTTTCACTTGTGCGTCTATGGAGCATTTTCATTTTGAAGATGGTGAAGAAGACTAATCTTTCGAGACAGGGACGCACAAAAGCGCTCAGCCCGCAAGCCTAGGTCCGCTTGCAAGGGCAGCATTAACGGCGTGTATCAGCGTTTCACTACGACAGCGAGAACCGCCTGGTCCGTGCAGAAACCTGGCATGGCACACAGTTGCAAAGTGAAGCGCGTTACCGCTACGACTGCCTGGGTCGGCGTATTGGCAAAGAGGTCACCCGCAACGGTCAGACCGAGCGCATTACGTTCCTGTGGCAAGGGTTGCGCCTGCTGCAAGAGCAGCAACCGCAGCTGCGCAGCCTGTACAACTACGAGCCGGACAGCTACGCCCCGCTGGCGTCCATCGACAGCGATCCCGAGCAGCCGGAACGACCCGGCAAGTGCTACTGGTTCCACACGGACCAGATCGGCACACCGCAAGAGCTGACCGATGCCGAAGGGCAGGTGGTGTGGCGGGCGTACTACAAGGCGTGGGGCGGGCTGGAGGCGCTGTCGCCGAACGGGGTGGAGCAGAACCTGCGGTTTCAGGGGCAGTACCACGACCGGGAAACGGGCTGCACTACAATACGTTTCGGTATTACGATCCGGGGGTGGGGCGGTTTACGACGCAGGATCCGATTGGGTTGGTGGGGGGGCTCAATCTATACCAGTATGCGCCAAACCCTTTGGGTTGGATCGATCCGCTTGGATTAACCTGTGCCCCAACTAAGGCATCTTCATTGCCTGTAACCCGTCCTGGAACTAAGATGTGGAGTGCGGCAGTTGAAAAATTAAGGGCGGCGACAGGGCACGCCACCAATAGCGTTGGTGGAAATGTTCATAATATACGAGTTCCAAACCAGCGAGATGCAAAAAGGCTAATAGAAGAAGCCTTTGGCTCCGGCTTCCCGAGGAATAAACCGCAATCTAGAACTGGTAATTATGGTTACGAATATCATCGACCTCCAGAGTCAACAGCGCCCTTCAATAATGATCTTCAGCATATCAAGTGGTATAACTGGCGGACGAAGCAGGGGGCTGATGGGCATGTATTTTTCGATGTTTGGAGTTAATTTTTGAATAATCTAATTCCGGAATTTGTGAAGTGCTTTGGCCCTGTGGTTTTGCATGACGAGACTGTGAGGGTCAGGAACATTATTTTTGCTGCTTTCAGGAGGCCTTACGTAAAAGGCGATATAAATACCCATGGACCTTTATGGGCTCAATATGCATCTCCTCAGGGGGTGCTAGTCATGTCTGAGCTGGATATAGATAAAGATACGCGTGGTTATATTTTCGTGGAAGGCAGGGGTAATGGCTTCAAAGTTTTTTGTTCGAGCTTAGGCAGGTTCCTTGATTTTCTTGTTGATAGAGAGGACGGAGTGTTTCCGGCCATGTACTTTGTTGATGAAAATTTTGTTTTCTGTCTTTGCGAAAACGGGGAGAGGGGATCAATGAGGCCGATATATTTTTACAGGGGCGCGAAAGCTTAATTTATGAACGCAGCTGCGCCCAGAGAATGGCTATGAGATTCTGGATGATTGATGATCCGGGGAGGATAATAAGTGGCCACTCAACAATTTAATAATAAGTCGTTAGTTTTTGCCATAACGGATAGTGACTTTGGTGAGATAGAAAGTGCCGTTCAGAGAGGTTTAAACTGGACGAGAGATCCAGTGATTAAGCGAAAGGCCGTTAAGGAAGTCGAGTTATCCATCCAGCGGGGCGGAGCATTGCCTTGCGAAGGCGTCTTCTATTAATCTAGCGTAAATGAGCATAAGCTAATTTTTTTGACGGACTCATCGGATGGCTGGGGTTCTTTGCTCTATAGTTTGTCGATTAGTGGTAAGTCAAGTTATTTATTGTTCAGTCTGCTGGGCGGTGAGTACCCTTTGATGGAGATGAGTCTTATCGACTCAGGGGATGTGGTTCGCTTAGTTAGAGTGTCGAGGGAGGATAAATGGATCTTTTATGAGAGCGGAAGGCTCTTGTGGTTTGAGGAAGAGTGCAGTTATTAAAAAAGGAAGATTGCGGATAGGCTTACGTATGGAAATTTGTTGGCATATTCCATAAAAAATGGAGTAAATTTTGAATCTTCTTTATTTTTTAAAGTTGCGACAGAGTCGCTATGGCTAAGTGAGGCGCGATAGACTGAATGCACCTGGTCGGCATCACCGATGCCCTGGAGCAGACCCTGCGCCTGATTCGCCAGCCCGGCGGTGAGATTCTGCGCACCGAACAGCCCGATGGCAGCTGCGATGTCTATGGCTACAATGCCCTCGGCCAGGTCACCAGCCATACCAATGGCGAAGGCCGCACCACATACCTGAAGCGTACCTAATCGCTCTCACAAAGCCGTCTATGGGTTGAGCGGGAATAAAATTGATAATGCGAAGAAGGGGCGGTACTGTGGATAGTTTGCGCGAAACGGAGGAGTTTGTTTTATTGGAGGCCTTGACAAGAAGTGAGGGATCTTTCATATATGAGCTTGATACTAATCATTTCTTTTGCCGGGAAAGGCTGGATCGATTGCTTCGTGAGTGCAGAGATCTAGCGAGGCTTTATAAGGCTAATGGAAAGTCAGAGATTTATCCGGAGGTGTTAAGAGGGGTGCTGTCTACATTTCAGCATGCATTGTTCTTGGTATCATGTAATTTTATGGAGGATGATAGCTTTGAGATACAAAATTATGAAGCTGGATTGTCATCGGAGATTCTGTCTGACTATTATATTGAGTTCAGGGTTATCTTGAATGATCTTATTATGTAGGTTTTGTCTGGGGCTGCGAGAGCCCAGCTTTCCCCTTTGAATTTGGAGGCGTTGTTTGGCAACCCGGTCGATGCGGTGAGCGGGCGCAAGCTGCTGCTGGAAGAAAACGAAACCGACTTCACCAAGAAGGAGTACTGGTGCCTTGGGTGCTGAAAGAGGTAAAAATGTTGAGCTAAAAGGAAAAACGAAGGGTAATCTAATGGGTTGGAAAATCAAGGATGACGCGCTGCCGGAAAATATCGTGAAAAAAGGGAGGGTTGGCACGTGCGGAGTGATACGCTAAAGCAGTTTGATTAGTGCAAATCAGAGTAGTGTATCAGCCAGCAAGGGGACGGATAGTAACTGCGTTCCCAGATAACGGACCCGTTCCACACTTGCCGGGGGCAAAATAATGGCTACAGTTGCTGGCACCAAATTGAAAAGCCTTGGTGAGACATTCAATGATAGAGTCTCCGCCGAGGAGTTGAATTATGCATTGAGCTATATAGATTTTGGAGAGGAGCCACTGGCACTTGAAATGCTTTGTGATTGTATTTGTGAGCACGAAATTATCATGACTAAAAATGAATATGAAAACATCTGCAAACTTAACTCATCACTTAATAACCCTTTAGGCAAGAATGTAATCAATCACCTGAAGTCTTTGGCAAGGATCTAGTTATAAAATTTGCAAGCGCTATGTTTTCGCTAAATTCTACTGGCAATAAAAAACAGCAGCGACGCTTATCAACGCTTCCACTACGACAGCGAGAACCGCCTGGTCCGTGCAGAAACCTGGCATGGCACACAGTTGCAAAGTGAAGCGCGTTACCGCTACGACTGCTTGGGTCGGCGAATTGGCAAAGAGGTCACCCGCAACGGTCAGACCGAGCGCATTACGTTCCTGTGGCAAGGGTTGCGCCTGTTGCAAGAGCAGCAAGCGCAATTGCGCAGCCTGTATATCTACGAGCCGGACAGCTACGCCCCGCTGGCGCGCATCGACAGCGATCCCGAGCAGCCGGAACGACCCGGCAAGTGGTTGCCGTTGGTGCCCTGGATGGAGAGGGTGAGAGAACGCTGGCTTGCCTGCCTGAACATTTAATGCCGTTAAGGTCAGGTAGCGTTGAGGTGGTAAGCGCCGACGGCGCGGAGTACCGTCGGCAGGTTCACGCGTGGTTACACCGAGACCGGGGTACGCCAGTCGTCGGAGCCGGACGTGCCGGAGACCTCGTGGGTCCAAGTAATCTTGCGGTAGGTAAAGTAGACGTCTTCCAGATGGGTGAAGTGCGCCATGTTGGGGTCTTGGCAATTAGCCATGTTGGACTGCACGTCGACGATGATCGCGTCTTCGAGCTTGATGGTGTAGTAGTGCTCTTGAGTGCCGGAGGCCGAGGTGCGGAACCACTTCAGGGTGCACTCCTTCAGGCGCTCACCACTCGTCAGGGCAGTGAAGATCAGTGGTGAGGACTTATCGAACACCTTCGTGATCTTCAGTGGTTTGTGCACGCGCTGGCCGGTCGGCTGTCCGGACTGCGGGTCACGCGGAATGATCACCTGGTGGTCGAAGGCCTGCACCAGGATCTCGTCCTCATGGCCTTCCTGGAAGATGTTGCCGACCGAGTCCTGGGTGAAGGTGCCGGCGGTCATGAGGCCTTGTTTGGTGCCTTGCAGGGTCAGATACGCGGGTGTTGGCATTGCAGCTCTCCTTGCGGAATAGGTATGGATTGGCCGGGTATTTCTGGTCCGGTCACGCCAGTTCTAATCAAGTTGCATGCCATACATTAAGAAACCCAATAAAATCACGGGTTTGTTGATGTCGGACATTTTTCAGTGCGTCGGTATGATGGGATTCAGGGCGAATGTGCGCAGCTTTCTGCGCGGCAATGTGCAAGAAGTTGCGCACCGTGTCCCGGCGCCTGTCAAAAGGGTGCCTGATAGGTATCATCTTCTATTTCTTGTAAATGGTTGCGCAACTTTTTGCGCAGTTCGCTATCTGTGGATTTCCTGCTTTTAGCTCTTTGAGTGTGAGTGGGTGTTTTCTATGGTGCATATAAATAATGCGCACTCTAAGAGGTGCCAATATCTTGTAGGAAAATTCGTTGCAGCGTGTAGGACTCGCCCTTCGAGTGTGTAGGAAAGATTCTGCTACTTGACCTGAGTCGCGCGTCGAATCAATCGGTTCTATGCCTCTAGGGTGCAGGTTTCAAGGGTGATTCTGCTTGTTTTTAACGTGCTCGGACCTGTTCGAAAATACGTTGGGTGGCAAGATGTATAAATAGAGTGAGCGGTTTAAGGGCGCTTGCGTCTTGCTGGGTCACCATTTATGCTCCAATTAACTGCCCCTCTGGCGTAGCGTTCCAAGTATGCGAATCTTCATTAGCTTGTTTAATGGAGGGTTGCTCGTGGCACGCCAAAAAACCGTTAAAAGGCCGCGGATGGCGTATTCAAATAAGTTGTGCACTCGTTATCTAGAACTCGTGAAATCGCCTGTTTCTGGTGCTGCATTCGCTGGTGAGGACGTGCGCTTTTCCAACGAATTCGAGGCGCTGGAAGAAGAACTCAACAAGGACTCGGCAATGCATGATGTCGGGCGCACCGACTGGGCCAAAGTGATCGACGGCTGCGAGGTTCTGCTGCGCGACCAGACTCGTGATCTGCGCGTTTGCGTGTGGCTTATTTGGGCGCTGCATCAGCGCGAATCTTTCGTCGGACTGGTGGCCGGCTTGGGCATGTTGCGGTACCTATGCCGGCAGCACTGGGCCGAGCTGCACCCGCTGAAAGTGCGTACCCGCGCTGGCGCCTTTGTTTGGCTGATGTCGCGTCTGGAGCAGACGCTGACCGATGACGTACCGGTTAAAGAACAGCTGTTGCTGTTCCGTGCCATAGTTGAACACCTTGAGGCACTCGACGAAACGCTTGCCGCCCAGCTGGGCGATGACGCGCCGCTGATCCTGCCAATGTGCCGGCGCTTGGCCAAGATGGTCGAGCGCGGTGGCGAAGGCCAGCCTGGGCCCGGCAGCGTCGGTGCGATGTTGGCTCAGGTCAAGCACGCCGCCACCCAGTTAGTCACGCCGGGCGCAACCATCGACAATGAAAAGGATGCCCACAAGGCCTTGCGCGCCCTGCAGGACGGTGGGCGGCCGCTAGGTGCCTGGTGGCTGAAGCAGAAAGCAAGCGACCTGCGGGCGTTGCGGCTGAATCGCACTCTGGCCTGGTTGCCAATCGAAGGCTTACCTGGCCGCAACGCTGAGCAGGTCACCGCGTTGCGCGGCTTGCCCACCGACAAGCTTAACGACTATCGCCAGCGCTTCGAGGCCGGCAAGTACGCTGACCTGTTGGTGGACGTCGAGGCCAGCTTAGCGCTTTCGCCGTTCTGGTTCGATGGCCAGTGTTTGGCCTGGGAATGCTTGCACGCCTTGGGCAGCGAGGCGGCTATGCGCGAGGTGGAGATAACCTTCGCGCTGTTCCTGCAACGCCTGCCAGGCATCACCGACCTGCGTTTTCACGATGGTCAGCCGTTCGCCAGCGCCGCCACCTTGAGCTGGATAAGCGCCACAGTGTTGCCGCACCTGGCAGCCCCAGTCGCCGCGCGCCTGGTTGGGCCCGATGAGCAGGAGCGTCTGCCAGCCTGGGAGCTGGCGCTGGAGACTGCCCAATCTGTATTGCACGAGGACGGTCTGAAGGCTGCGGTTCAGCAGCTCAAACAGGGCATGCAGTCCGCTCAGGGCGGGCGGGAGCGGTTTTTTTGGCAATTTAGCCTGGCTCGGCTTTGCCACCATGCCAAGAAGTACGAACTGGCCCGTACCCAACTCGAATCCCTCGATCGCCAGCTGCATGGAGCAGGACTGGATCCCTGGGAGCCGGCGCTCGTGCTGCAGGTTCTGCAGTTGTTGCACAACTGCTGTGAACTGCTGCCGCAGAACCATGAGGTGCGCGAGCGCAAGGACGAGGTTTATCGCAGGTTGTGCCACCTTGATCTTGAGGTGGTGCTCGATTAGGCCCTCGGGCCGTAACCGCAAATGGAGAAGACCGATGGCCAAAGAAGGCTCGGTAGCACCCAAGGAACGCATCAACGTCACGTTCAAACCAGCCTTGGGTGATGCCCAGGAAGAAATCGAGTTGCCGCTCAAGCTGCTGGTGCTGGGTGATTTCACCCAGCGTGCCGACGATCGCAAGATCGAGGACCGTAAGCCAGTCAGTATTGATAAGAACAACTTCGACGATGTGCTGGCCAAGCAGAGCCTGAGCCTAACCCTCAGTGTGCCGAATCGCCTGCAGGACGACGTGGCCGAAGGCGAAGAGCTGGCGGTGGAAATCAAGGTCTGCTCCATGCAGGACTTCAACCCAGCCAACCTGGTCGAGCAGGTCCCGGAGTTGCAAAAGTTGATGGAGCTACGCGAGGCACTTGTGGCGCTCAAGGGGCCGCTGGGCAACGCCCCGGCCTTCCGCAAGGCTATCGAAGGCGTTTTGGCTGATGACGAAGCGCGCAACCGTGTGCTGGGCGAGCTCGGCATGGATGCCTCCCCCAAGCAGCACGCTTGAGCCCGGACTGTATAAGGACACTGACCCATGAGCACCGAAGTACAACAAGTAACCGAAAGCCTCGCCGAGTTCGGCATCCTCGATCAGATCATCGCCGAAACCAGTCTCACCCCGGAAGACGATGCCTACGGCATCGCCAAGCGTGGCGTCTCGGCCTTCATCGAAGAGCTGCTCAAGCCGCAGAACCAGGGCGAGCCGGTCAAAAAGGCAGTCGTCGACCGGATGATTGCCGAGATCGATGCCAAGCTCAGCCGACAGATGGACGAGATCCTGCACAGTCCCGAGTTCCAGTCACTGGAAGCTTCCTGGCGTGGTCTGAAGATGCTGGTGGACCGCACTGATTTTCGCGAAAACATCAAGCTCGAGCTGCTCAACGCCTCCAAGCAGGATTTGCTGGACGATTTCGAAGACTCTCCGGAAGTTATGCAGGGCGGCCTCTACAAACATGTGTACACCGCAGAGTACGGTCAGTTTGGCGGTCAGCCGGTGGGCGCGATCATCGCCAACTACTTCATGTCGCCCAGCGCACCTGACGTAAAACTGATGCAGTACGTTTCAAGCGTATCGTGCATGTCCCACGCGCCGTTTATCGCTGCCGCCGGCCCGAAGTTCTTTGGCCTGGAGGCTTTCACCGGTCTGCCAAACCTGAAGGATCTCAAGGATCACTTCGAGGGCCCGCACCTCGCCAAGTGGCAGAGCTTTCGTCAGTCCGAAGACTCGCGCTACATGGTTCTGACCGTGCCGCGCTTTCTGCTACGTAACCCCTACGATCCTGAAGAAAACCCGGTTAAGACCTATGCGTATCGGGAGATGGTTGCCAACAGCCACGAGCACTACCTATGGGGCAACACCGCCTTTGCGTTTGCTACCCGCCTGACCGACAGCTTCGCCAAGTTTCGCTGGTGCCCGAACATCATTGGGCCGCAGAGCGGTGGCGCGGTCGAGGACTTGCCGCTGCATCAGTTCCAGAGCATGGGCGAGATTGAGACCAAGATCCCGACCGAAGTGCTGATATCGGACCGCCGCGAGTACGAGTTGGCCGAGGAAGGTTTCATTTCCCTGACCATGCGCAAGGGCAGCGACAACGCCGCGTTTTTCTCTGCCAACTCGGTGCAGAAGCCCAAGTTCTTCGGCAACAGTGAAGAAGCCAAGAGCGCTGAGCTGAACTACAAACTCGGTACACAGCTGCCGTACATGATGATCATCAACCGCCTGGCACACTACCTGAAGGTGCTGCAGCGCGAGCAACTGGGGGCGTGGAAGGAACGCACCGACCTCGAGGATGAGTTGAACAAGTGGATCCGCCAGTACGTGGCTGACCAGGAGAACCCGAGCGCAGAAGTACGTGGCCGTCGCCCGCTGCGTGCTGCCGCCATTGCCGTCAGTGATGTCGAAGGCGAGCCGGGCTGGTACCGCGTGAGCCTGAACGTGCGCCCGCACTTCAAGTACATGGGGGCTGATTTCACCTTGTCTCTGGTCGGCAAGCTCGACAAGGCTTGATTGGAGTAGTGCATGAGCGGATACGGCAGTCTGTTCGAGCGCCTCGCTGGTGAGGCCGCCGGACGCAGCGAGTACGACCGCGAAGTCAGCGTGACCACCTCGGTGGCCAGCCACCTGAGCAAGATGCTTAGCACCCGCGCTGGCAGCGTGCAGATGCTGCCCGACTATGGGCTGCCGGACCTCAACGACATGCGTTTGAGCCTGCATGACGCCTTGGCCCAGGCCAGGGAGGCGATCCGACGCTTCATTGAAACCTACGAGCCGCGCTTGGGCAGCGTCCAAGTGGTCTCGCAGCCGCAGGGCGGCGATCCGCTCACTCTCACGTTCGCCATCGAAGGTTGGCTTGAAGTGGAGGGGATCCGCTGTGCGGTCTCCTTCACCGCCCAGCTCGATGGCAGCGGCAAGGTCAAGGTTCGATAAGGAGTTTCGACATGGGCGAACCCGCTGCATGGGGCAGTGCCCCAACCATTTCGCAACAGAGGTAATTACCCAGTGTCGTTCAACCACTACTACCAGAGCGAACTCACCGCCCTGCGCCAGTTGGGACGGCGCTTCGCCGAACGTAGCCCGGCGCTGGCGCCGTACCTGGGCCAGAGCGGGCGCGACCCGGACGTCGAGCGCCTGCTCGAAGGTTTCGCCTTTCTCACCGGGCGCCTACGCCAGAAGCTCGATGACGAGCTGCCCGAATTGACCCACTCGCTGATGCACCTGCTGTGGCCCAACTACATGCGTCCGCTGCCGTCGTTCAGCATGCTGCAGTTCGAGCCGCTGCTACAGGCCGGCCCGGCGCAGACGGTCGCGCGCGAAACCCCGGTGGAAAGCGTCCCGGTCGATGGCGTGCGTTGTCGCTTTCGCACCTGCTACGCCACTGAGATACAGGCCCTGGACCTGGCCGCCATCGATTACGCTGTCATGGGCGACGGCGCGGTGCTGACCCTGCGCACCGAGATGAGTTGCGATGGCTTTCTCGCCGAGCTGGAACTCAAGCGCCTGCGCCTGCATTTGGCCGGCGAACGCTATATCAGCCAGATGCTCTACTTGTGCCTGCTGCGCAACCTCGAAAGCATTGAGCTGGTGCCACTGGACCAGCACGGCAAGCCGTTCTCGCGCATCAGCGCCCCCGATCTGAGCTACACCCTGGGCGGCGACAAGGTTTCTGCGGTTGGCTTTGGTGAGGAGCACGCGCTGATTCCGTACCCGCTCAACACCTTCCGCGGCTATCGTTTTCTGCAGGAATATTTCTCGTTCCAGGACAAGTTCCTGTTCGTCGACCTCGAAGGCCTGGAGGCGCTGGCGGCCATTCCCGAGACGCTGCAGGAGCAAGTGCGCGGCGTGGCAATCCGCTTCAACATCCGCAAGAGCGGCATCCAGCGCCTGCGCCCGAGCCTTGAAAATATCAAGCTGCACTGCACCCCAATCGTCAATCTGTTCCGCCACGACGCGCTGCCGATTCGCTTGGACGGCAAGCAGGACGAACACCTATTGCTGCCGGCTGAGTATGACCTGCAAAGCTGCGGCGTGTTCGCTGTGGAAGGGGTGACCGGTTGGCTGCCGGGCGGCGTGGGCTACCGCAACTATGTGCCGTTCGAGTCGTTCGAGCACGACGCCAGCTTCGATGTGAAGGAATGCAGCCCGCACTACAGCGTGCGTCAGCGTAGCTCGCTGCTGCACGAAGGCCTGGACACCTATCTGAGCTTCGGCATCCGTCAGACCCAGTCCCACGAGACACTGTCGATCGAGCTCACCTGCACCAACCAAAACCTGCCGCTGCGCCTGCGTGAGGGCGATATCTGCCTGATAGCCGAAGGTACCCCGGAATCTCTGCGCTTTCGCAATATCACCGCCGCCACCCCTAGCTATGCGCCGCCCATCGGCCGGGACTTCCTCTGGCGGCTGATCAGCAACATGTCGCTGAACTACCTGTCGCTGGCAAACGTTGAGGCGCTCAAAGTGGCCCTTGAGACCTACGACCTGCCGCGCTACTACGACCAGCATGCGGAAAAGGTCAGTAAGCGACTGCTCGGCGGCCTCAAGTCCGTGCGTCACGAGCATATCGACCGACTACACAAGGGCCTGCCGCTGCGCGGTCTGCGCACCGAGCTGACGATCGACCCGGAGGGCTACGTAGGGGAGGGCGACCTGTTTGTTTTCGCCTCGGTGCTCAACGAGTTCTTCGCACTCTACGCCAGCCTCAACTCGTTCCATGAGCTGAGAGTCAAAAGCACACAAGGAGAGGTGTACCAATGGGCACCACGCATGGGCCTACAGCCTCTGCTCTGAACGATCTGACGCGCCATATCCGCGAATATTCATTGTACCAAGCGGTGCTGTTGGTGGTCGATCGTCTGCGCGAAGACAGTCCGTGGCTCGACCAGGACGAGCTATACGAGCGCCTTGAGTTCGAAGCTAACCCGAGCTTGGGCTTCCCCGGCAGCGATGTTGACCGTGTGCAGTTTTTCCACGAGCGCGGTGAACTATGCGCGCGCTTGCGGCTGAACGTGGTTGGCCTTGTGGGCGCCAGCTCTCCATTACCCACTTTCTACGCTGAGCAGGCGATCGGTGACAGCGACGAAGGCAATGCTACCCGCCAGTTCCTCGACCTGTTCCACCACCGGTTGCAGCGCCTCATGTTGCCGATCTGGCGTAAGTACCGCTATCACGTGCGCTTCGAGGCCGGCGCCACCGACCCGTTCTCGGCGCATCTGTTCGCCCTGATCGGCCTGGGCGGCGAAACCATTCGCCAGGCCAGTGAGCTGAACTGGCGGCGCCTGCTGCCATATTTGGGCCTGCTAAGCCTGCGCGCCCATTCGGCGGCGTTGATCGAGTCGGTGCTGCGTTACTACTTCAAGCACGAGGAGCTGCTTATCGAGCAGTGCGTTGAGCGCCGTGTGGTGATCCTCGACGAGGAACGTAATCACCTAGGTTTAGCAAACAGCCTATTGGGCAACAACGCGGTGCTGGGTGAGTGCTTGCGCGATCGCGGGGGCAAGTTTCGCATCCATGTGTATCAGCTCACATGGGAGCAATTTCACGGGTTCCTGCCGGTCGGGCCCGGCTATCAGCCCTTGTGCGCACTGGTGCGTTTCACCTTGCGCGATCCCCTGGACTACGACCTGCGCCTAGTCCTCAAACACGAGGAAATTCGCGAGTTGCGCATCGGCGAAAACAACGCCTGCCGCCTCGGCTGGACCAGCTGGCTCGGACGCGAACGCGCCGACGGGGTCGTCACCCTCGGCAGCCGGATTCATTGAGGACCAATAAAATGATCAACGTCGATTTGCAACAGCTCATCAAGGCGCTGGACGCCGAAACCCGCCGCGACCTGGAAGGCTGCGCGCAGCGTTGTGTCGGTCGGGGCGGCAGCAAGATCCTCGTCGAGGACCTGCTGCTGGCCCTGCTCGAGCGCCCCGAAGGCCTGCTGGCCAAGGCCCTGCAGGATGCCGAGGTGGACGCCCAGGTACTCGCCGCGGCGCTACAGCCGTTGCCCGAGCACAGCGCTTCGCGCAATCCCGTGTTCGCCCCAGAGTTGGTGCTATGGCTCCAAGACGGTCTGATGGCCGCCAGCCTGGAACTGGGGCAGAACCAGATCGACCAGGCCGCTCTGATCCTGGCCCTGCTGCGCAATCTGGTGCGCTATGCCGGCAGCCGCTACCAGCCGTTACTGGTATGCATCGATGCTGCTCGCTTGCGCGAATATGCGCTGGCCCAGCGCCCTGAGGTCGCCCCAGGCAAAACCGCCGCCGGTGGCGAGTCGCTGCTGGCCAAGTTCACCCACAACCTCACTCAGCAGGCCCGCGATGGCAAACTTGACCCGGTGCTGTGCCGTGACGGCGCGATCCGACAGATGGTGGATATCCTCGCTCGTCGGCGCAAGAATAACCCCATCGTGGTTGGCGAGGCCGGTGTGGGCAAGACCGCGATCGTCGAAGGCTTAGCCCTGCGCATCGCCGCTGGCGAAGTACCCGAGTCGCTCAGGGGCGTCGAGGTGGTGGCCTTGGACATGGGCTCGCTGCAGGCTGGCGCCAGCATCAAGGGTGAGTTCGAGCGTCGCCTGAAGGGCCTGATCGACGAGGTCAAGGCCTCACCCAAACCGATCATCGTGTTCATCGATGAAGCCCATACCTTGATCGGCGCGGGTGGCCAAACCGGCGGCGCCGATGCCGCCAATCTGCTCAAACCGGCCCTGGCCCGTGGCGAGCTGCGCACCATAGCGGCCACCACCTGGGTCGAGTACAAGAAGTACTTCGAGAAAGACCCAGCCTTGGCCCGGCGGTTCCAGCCAGTGCAGTTGCACGAGCCCACTGTCAGCGAGGCGGTGACTATTCTGCGCGGTCTGGCGCCGGTGTACGAGAAGAGCCACGGCATCTACCTGCGTGATGACGCGGTGGTCGCTGCTGTTGAGCTGTCGGCCCGCTACCTGTCCGGCCGGCAACTGCCGGACAAGGCTGTAGATGTGCTCGACACCGCCTGCGCCCGAGTGCGCATCAGCCTGGCCGCCGCCCCCGAACGCATCGAGTGCCTGCGCGCTGAACGGGCCGAGGGTGAGCGCCAGGTGCAGGCCCTGCGTCGCGATGCCGAAGCCGGCCTGCCGGTCGAACACGACGCCTTGCAAGCACTGGAAACCCGCCTGCAGCAGGCCAGCGACGAGCAACGTGCACTCCAAGCCCTGTGGCAGGAGCAGCGCAACCTGGCTGAACGCCTGCTCGACCTGCGCCAGCGCCTGGCCAACCCGCCGGGTGGCGACGAAAGCTCCGATGCCGTGCAGTGTCAAACCGAATTGCTGCAAGTGCATGGCGCGCTGACCGACGCTCAGCAGCGCGAACGCCTGGTCAGCTTTGAAGTGTGCCCGCGCCTTGTGTCTGAGGTCGTCAGCGCCTGGACCGGAGTGCCGCTGACCCAGCTGGCCCGCGAACACAATGCTAAGGTAATCAACTTCGCTGACGACCTGCGCCTGCGCATCCGTGGCCAGGAGCAGGCCGTCCTGGCCCTCGATCGCGCCATGCGCGCCACTGCTGCCGGCCTGAACAAGCCAGATGCGCCGGTGGGCGTGTTCCTGCTGGTCGGCCCCAGCGGGGTGGGCAAGACCGAAACCGCCCTGGCGCTGGCCGACCTGCTGTACGGCGGCGAGCG
Organism: Pseudomonas sp. DCB_BI; assembly: GCF_026240995.1. Taxonomy (NCBI): domain Bacteria; kingdom Pseudomonadati; phylum Pseudomonadota; class Gammaproteobacteria; order Pseudomonadales; family Pseudomonadaceae; genus Pseudomonas; species Pseudomonas sp. DCB_BI. The sequence goes on from NZ_JAPFCG010000019.1 coordinate 125,039, forward strand.
CTTCCTGACCACCATCAACATGTCCGAATTCCAGGAGAAACATACCGTTTCGCGCCTGATCGGCGCGCCGCCTGGCTATGTCGGTTACGGCGAGGGCGGCATGCTCACCGAGGCGGTGCGCCAGAAGCCGTATTCGGTGGTGCTACTGGACGAGGTGGAAAAAGCCGACCCTGACGTGCTTAACCTGTTCTATCAGATCTTTGACAAGGGCGTGGTCAACGATGGTGAAGGGCGCGAGATCGATTTTCGCAACACTCTGATCCTGATGACCTCGAACCTGGCCAGCGAGCGTATCAGCCAGCTCTGCGAAGACGGCCAGCGGCCCTCGGCTCAGGACCTTGAAGCGGCCATCCGCCCGGCCCTGAACAAGCACTTCAAGCCGGCCCTGCTGGCGCGCATGCGCGTGGTACCGTACTACCCGGTGGGCGGTGCAGTGCTCAACGAACTGGTGCAGATCAAGCTCGGCCGCCTGGGCGAGCGTCTGCAACGCCGCCAGTTGGGTTTCAGCCACTGCCAGGCATTGGTCGAGCACCTGGCCCAACGCTGCATTCAGAACGACAGTGGCGCGCGTCTGATCGACTACCTGATCGATTCGCACTTGCTGCCGAGCATCGCTGACCGCCTGCTGGATGCCATGGCTAGCGGTGAACGACTGACTCAGGTGCACGCAACCCTCGACGGCAACGGTGGGGTGGTTTGTGAGTTCGGTTGAGATGACCGGGCTGTTCGGCCAGATCCCTAGGCCGCTGGGCTACGCCGAGCGACTGCTGGCTGCGTTTGGCGTGCTGTCGCAAGCTGCGGAGCAGGGCGCGTTACTGGATGCCTTCGCAAGCCAGGCCTGCGCCCTGAGCGGCTGCGAGCTGGCACAGGTCTACCTGCTTGATGCTGGCCACAGTGCACTGCGCCTGGGCGTCGAGTGCCTGCGTGGCAAGCTGCGTACGGGCGATGGCGCGGTGCTGTCGGCCGACTACCGCGGCGATGAGCTGCTGCAGTTCAGCCTGTGCCAGAACCGCGTGCTGTGCCTGGACTCTCTCGGCGACGGGCTGTATTCGACCAACTTTCTTCCGGCCAGCGGCGACGCCTGGCGCAGTCTGCTGTGCGTGCCGCTGAACAATGCGGCGGGCGAGGTGGGCGGCTTGCTGATCAGCGCAAGCCCGAGGGCACTGGAACTGCAACATTTCGTCGCTTCGCTGGCACAGCTTGGTCGCTTCGTGCTCACTCAGGCTGCGCTGATGCTGCGTCTGCGCGGCAGCGCCGTGGTAGCAACTGCTACCCCCGACAGCAACGTGTGCCCCAGCGACTACGGCCTGATCGGCACCAGCGAGGCTATGCGCAAGACCTATCGGTTGATCAGCAAGGTGCTGCACAGCACCTACACCGTGCTGCTCAACGGCGAGACCGGCACCGGTAAGGAAGTGGTAGCCCGCGCCTTACACGAATGCGGCTTGCGCCGCAGCAAAAATTTCATCGTGCAAAATTGCGCGGCGTTCCCCGAGGACCTGCTGGAGAGCGAACTGTTCGGCTACTGCAAGGGCGCCTTCACCGGCGCCGATCGCACCCGGATGGGCCTGTTCGAGGCCGCCGACGGCGGTACCTTGCTGCTCGATGAGATCGGCGACATGCCCTTGGCGCTGCAGGCCAAGCTGCTGCGGGTGCTACAGGACGGCGAGATCCGCCCACTGGGGAGCAATCAGACGCGCAAGATCGACGTGCGCATCATCGCCGCTACCCATCGCGACCTACCTGCCATGGTTGCCCAAGGGCAGTTTCGCGAAGATCTCTACTACCGCCTGGCGCAGTTCCCTATCAGCCTGCCGCCTCTGCGCGAACGCGGCGATGACCTGTATTTACTGGCTGAGCACTTCGTCGCCAAGGCCTGTAACTGCATCGGCCGCGGCCCGCTGCGCTGGTCCGAGGCCGCGCTGGCGCATTTGGCAGGCCACGGCTTCCCCGGCAACGTGCGCGAGCTCAAGGGCATGATTGAGCGCGCGGCGCTGCTGTGCGACGGCGATGAACTGCGCGCAGAGCACTTCGGAGTATGTGACGAGGCGCCGGCAGAACCGAACAACCTGCACCTGCGTGAGTACATGGAGCGTGTCGAGCGCGCCTACATGTTGGGGTGCCTGCGCCGCAACAAAGGCAACCAGACCGTCGCCGCCCTGCAGTTGGGGCTGCCGCGTCGCACCCTGTTGTACCGACTCGACCGCCTGAACATCGACCCGAGCGAGTTCAAGGCGTGATCTTCGATTACTTGATATCGCATGGGGACTTTTTGATGCCTTCACGTCCATGGCTTCTCTCCGCCGGGCTGGTGCTGCTGCTCGGCCTTGCCGGTTGCCACGGCAACTACAAGTTTAACGATGACCAATACCGGCCCCTGGGTGAACCCCAGGTGGTAAACCGCGGCCGATGACCGCAAGGAGTGCACAAACACATGGAACTCGTGCTCGAGATTCAGAACACCCGGCAACTGATTCCCCTGCATGCCCGCACCTGCCTGTTCGGCGTCGCCGGCGGGATCATCGGTCGTGCCAGCGATTGTGAGTGGATCATCCCCGATGGTAAGAAGCACCTGTCAGGACACCACGCCAAGGTCAGCTGCGAGCGGGGCACCTTCTTCCTGACTGACCTCAGTCGCAACGGCGTGTTCACCGGCTCCGGCGCGCTGTTGCCCAAGGGCGAGCCATTTCGCATCGATCACGACAGCGTGTTCCGTCTGTGTGACTTCGAGATTCACGCACGCCTTGTGCGTGAGCCGGCGCGTTTCGACGGCGAGATCGGGCGCGCGGTGCCGGCCGGCAGCATCATCCCTGACGATGCCTTCCTCGCCCTCAACCCACTCAGCGCCTTCACGGCGTCGGCCGACAACGCCTTCGCCAGCGCTTGGCACGAGCCGGTGCAGCGCAGTGATTCTGCGCGCATCGACACTGAGAACCTGATCGTCCCGGAACTGGTGCCGGAGCCTGTGGACGAGCGGGGCTACCAGGCCCCGGCGTTCAAAGGGGAGGCAGTGTCGGAGCCGTTCTGGGCGCGCTTCGGCGAGGCCCTTGGGGTCGATGTGCATGCCCTTGATGGACCTGCCCGCGAGGCCCTGGCGGTGAAGGCTGCGAGCTTGCTCAAGCAGAGCATCGGTGGCCTGCAGCAGAGCCTGCGCACCCGCAACGACCTGAAGAACGAGCTGCGCCTGGGCCACACCACCGCACAGCAGAGCAGCAACAACCCGCTGCGCCAAGCCGGCGACAGTGCTCAGGCCCTGCGGCTGCTGCTGCAGCCCGGGCAGGGCTGTTCCGAGCAGGTACTGGCCAGGAGCTTGCGCGACTTGCAGGCGCATCAGGTGGCGCTGCTGGCCGGTAGTCGCGCGGTGGTGCGCAGCACCCTGGAGCACTTCACCCCTAGCCAACTGACCCTGCGTTTCGAGCGTGAGCGCGGCAAGCCGCTGCTGGCCACCGCGGGTAGCCGCTGGCGCGCCTTCCAGCGCTATCACCAGGCCTTGAGCCTGGACGACGATTTTGCCGAGCGGTTGCTGGCCCGTGATTTCGCCCAGGCCTATGAAGAGCAGGTTCGCCTGATCGCCACCCTGCACAGCGAGCATGAAGGATGAACCCCATGCCTCCCCTCAAGAACTTGATCAGTGCACTGGGCCTGCTGTTGCTGGCCGGCTGTTCGGCGCTGTCGCCGTATTCGACCCAAACCAAGCTGCAGCTGAGCTTGGTTAGCAACGAGCGCCTCAACCCCGACGTCAACGGCCGTGCCTCGCCGATTGTGCTGCGACTGTATGAGCTCAAGCACCCGGTGGCGTTCGAAAACGCCGATTTCTTCAGCCTGTACGAGCGTGGCAAGGAGGTGCTGGCCCAGGACCTGGTCAACAGTGAGGAGTTGGAACTGCGTCCAGGCCAGGTCATGGACCTCAAGCTCAGCGTCGCCGGTACGAGCCGCTTCGTCGGAGTGATGGCCGCCTACCGCGACATCACCGACACCCAGTGGCGCTACGTGATCACTGTGCTTCCCGAGAAGATCACCCGCATCCAGCTGGTGCTGGACCAGAACGGCATCCACGATGCCGCCGAGCCTATCGCCAAGGTGGATGACCGCACATGAACATCGACAAAGTCATCTGGCAGGAAGGCATGCTGCTGCGCCCGCAGCATTTTCAGCAAAACGATCGCTATTACGATAACCAGATGAAGTCGCGCACCCAGTTGCTGGGGCGTTACAACTGGGGCTTTCTCGGCCTGGAAATCGACCTGCAGTTCCTCGGTATGGGCAAGCTGGTGGTCAGCCAGGCCAGCGGAGTGCTGCCCGACGGCACCCTGTTCAACCTAGAGAGTAGCCGTGAACCGTTGGCTGTGGATGTGCCACCGAACATCACGAAGATCCCGGTGTACCTGGCCCTGCCGCTGGTCACCGGCGGCCATGTCGAGGCCCGCCGCCCCGACCAGCCCGATGTGCTGGCGCGTTACACCGCCTATGGCTTGGAAGTGAATGACTCCAACGCTGGCGAGGATGCCAGCAGCCAGGTCAGCTGCGCTCGCCCTGACTTTCGTCTGCTGCTGGGCGAGCAGCAGAGCGACCAGGCCTACGTCAAGCTCAAGGTGTGCGTGATCAACGACACCTCGCCCGACAGCGTGATCACCCTCGACAGCGACTTCGTGCCGAGCTTCGTCGACAGCCATTCTTCGCCATACCTGCTGTCGTGCCTGAAGGAAGTGATCAGCATCCTCGACAACCGCGGCGATATCCTCGCCGACCGTATCCGCGCCAACGGCAAGGTCGGCGGCGCCGAGGTCGGCGATTTTCTCATGCTGCAGCTGATCAACCGCACCAGCCTGCTTTTGCGCCACTACATGGGCGTGGAGCAGGTGCACCCCGAAGAGCTGTACCGCACCCTGCTGACCCTGTTCGGCGACCTGTCGGCGTTTTCCAGCGACAGCAAGCGCCCGCGCAACGACAGCCGCTACGAGCACAGCGACCAGGGCGCGAGCTTCCGCAAGCTGATGGAATCGATCCGCCAGGTGCTGTCGATGGTGCTTGAACAGCACGCCATCGAGATGGCCCTGCAGGAGCGCCAGTACGGCATCTTCGTGGCCCCGTTGCATGACCATCAGCTGCTCGGTCACGCCCAGTTCGTGCTGGCGGTCAAGGCCAACTGCGACACCGAGGAGCTGCGACACCGCCTGCCCAGCCACCTCAAGGTCGGCCCGGTAGAGCAAATCCGGCAGTTGGTCAATCTGCACCTGCCGGGCATCAAGGTACGGCCTATGCCGGTGGCGCCGAGGCAGATTCCATTCCACTCGGACAAAACCTACTTCGCTCTCGATTTCAGCACCGAAGACCTGGCTAGGCTCGAACGCTCTGGCGGTTTTGCCTTCCACGTCTCCGGTGAGTTCTGCGAGCTTGAATTGAAATTCTGGGCCATTAGGAACGCATGAGCATGACCAAGGAAATGGAGTGCAGCCAGGACGATCGTACGGTCCTGCTCAATCAGCACGGCGAGCGCCCAAGTAATGAAGCTTTGACCGACTTTGCCCGCCCGCCGCGCTATGAGGACCTTGAGGAACGCATGGTGTATGCCTCCAATCGGCGGCTGGAGCAGCGCTTCAACATCAGCCTGAATCCATTGGTAGCAGCAGCTTCACCGCTGCTGTCGGCGATCATCGAGATCAAGTCCAGCGGCGAGGGCAGCAACCTCAGTACCCTCAAAACCAGCCTCGTCGAGCACCTGCGCCATTTCGAGACACGAGTGCTGGAGGAAGGTGTGGACCACGGTGAAGTGATGATGGCGCGCTACGTGCTATGCACCGTCACCGACGAGGCGGTGGTAACCACCAGTTGGGGCAACGAGAGCGAGTGGTCGACCATCAGCTTGCTAAGTAGCTTCCATAACGAGACATCTGGGGGCGAGAAGTTCTTTCAGCTGTTGGAGAACATGGGGCGAAATCCGATGAAACATCTGGCCATGTTGGAGCTGATGTACATCTGTATGTCGCTGGGCTTCGAAGGCAAGTTCCGCGTCCAGGCACGCGGCAACATTGAGTTGGATGCCATCCGCGATGGCGTCTACCGGCAGATCCGCCAGTTGCGCGGCGATGTACCGCGCGAGTTGTCACCGCGCTGGGCGGGCTTTACCAGTGCTCGCCAGGGGGTGGTGCGCATGGTGCCCTGGTGGCTGGTGACGGTCTTCACCGGCATCTGCCTGGTGGTGATGTTTTCGGGCTTCGCTTATGTGCTGGGTGACAAGCGCGAAGCGGTACTGCAGCGCTACCAGCCGGCCGACCCGGTGGTGGTCGAGGCCAGGTCGTAACTTCAGGGACGTACCATGAACAACTTTTTCCGTAAGACCTGGGCATTCTTGACCAAGACCTGGGTCTGGACCCTGCTGCTGGTGCTTTTGACCGCATTGTTGGTGTGGTTTGTCGGCCCGTTGCTGGCGATCGCAGACAATAAATTCTGGGAGGACTCCAGTTCGCGCTTGCTGACCATCGCGGTGCTGTTTCTGCTGTGGGGCCTGTTCATCGTCTTCGCCAGCTGGCGCGGCAATGTGCGCAAGAAGGAGGTTGCGCAGAGCGAGACCGGCCAGGCCGACCTGGCCCGCCGCGCTGCAATCGAAGTCGCCGAGCGCACCCTGCGCGAGCGCTTCAAGGATGCTCTGCGCACCCTCAGGACCTCCAGCATGTACCGTGGTCGCAGTGAGCGCTGGCGCAACGACCTACCGTGGTACCTGGTGATTGGCCCCCAGGGCGCCGGCAAGACCAGTCTGCTGGACTTCTCTGGCCTTGAGTTCCCGATCAACAAGGTCGAGCGCAAGCTCAGCCGTGATACGAGCAGCACCGCTTTTTGCGACTGGTACTTCGCTGAAAATGGCGTACTGATCGACACCAGCGGCCGCTACATGGATCAGAGCGACAGTGACGTCGACGGCGCTGGCTGGTCGACCCTACTAGGGCTTTTGCGCTCGCGCCGCCGCAATCGGCCGCTCAATGGCGTACTGATCACCGTCCCGGTGACTACGCTGCTCAGCGGAGATCGCGAAGGCATGGTGGTCCTGGGGCGCTCCTTTCGCGACCGCCTGCAGGAGATCCAACAGCAACTGCACGCCGACGTGCCGGTGTATCTGGTGCTGACGAAGGCCGATAAGATTCTCGGTTTCGACGCCTTTTTTGACCAGTTAGCGCGCGAAGAGAGCGATCAGGTACTCGGCGCCAGCTTCGGCAAGGACCAGAATGGCGCCGATGTGGCAGTGCTTAACCACGAGTTCGAGGACCTGCTGTCGCGCCTTGGCGCCCAGGTGATCACGCGCATGCATCAGGAGCGCGATGCCCAGCGCCGTGGCCTCATCCTCGACTTCCCGCAGCAATTGGGTCAGGTGAGGGCCAACCTCGGCATGCTGGTGGATGCTGCATTCACCGGTAACCGTTATCAGCGCGCCAGCACCCTGCGTGGCTTTTACTTCACCAGTGCGCCGCACACCAACGCCGCCGGGGCAGTGGACGCCAAGGGCCAGCCGCTGCCAGTGACCTACAGCGGTCGCACACGCTTTATCTATGATCTGATGACCAAGGTGGTGTTTCCCGAGGCGGCCCTGGCCGGTCTCGACAAGCGCGAAACCAACCGTATCAAATGGAGGCAACGTGCGTTGTACGCCGGGGCGCTGTGCTGCATGGGGCTGTTCGGCCTGTTGTGGACAGGTAGTTTTTCGGCCAACGACGGTAACCTGGAGAAACTCAGGGTCTTGGCCGACCGCCACGGCCGCGAGGGCTCCGCACTGACCGCCCGTGACGATGACATGGCAATCCTGCCGCTGCTGGACAACCGCTACGCCGCTACTCAAGTGTTCCCGGCTCCGGGCGATGCCTCCTACGCCGAGCGCGGTGGTCTGTATCAGGGCGATGAAGCCAGCGCGGTACTGCTGGAGGCTTACAACCGTGAGCTGATCGAGCAACTACTGCCACGTGTGGCGCAAACCCTCGAAGGGCAAATCCGCAGCAGTATGGGCAACCGCGAACGCCTGCTGGCCAGCCTGCGCGCCTACCTGATGCTGAACATGCCCGACCGGCGCGATAACGCGTTGCTCAAGGAATGGATGGCCAAACAGTGGTCGGGGCGCTACCCCGGCAACACCAAGCTGCAGGACGACCTTAACACCCACTTCGAGCGCCTGTTGGCGCTGGGTTACAGCCAGCCGCTGAACGACCCGCTGGTGGCTCAGGCACGCCAAGTACTGCGCCGTGAATCGCTGGCGGCGGTGGTCTATCGGGTGCTGCGCGAGCAGGCCCGCAGCCTGCCCGAGTACCGTCTGAGCCAGCACACCGGCCCGCAGGGTGCGGTGTTCGCCGGCATCGACTACGTGATCCCGGGTTTCTACACCCATCGTGGCTACCAGCAGTATTTCATAGCCCAAGGCTCTGTCCTGGTGCAGGAAATCCTGCGCGACAACTGGGTGCTCGGCGAGGGCGGCCGCCTCAGTGGCATGGACATGCGCAAGTTGCTGGTGCAACTGGAACAGTTGTACTTCAACGACTACGCCAACTACTGGAGCGAGGCCATTGGTCAAGTGCGCCTGGCAACCTTCACCAACAGCGAAGAGGGCGCTAACCAGCTGGCCAGCCTGAGCGCGGCCAATTCGCCATTGCTGCTGATGCTCGCCGAAGTGCGCGAAAATACCCGCTTCCCGGCCGTGGCCGACGCCGCCGATGTGGCGACCGAAGCGGCGCAGCAGGCCGCAGGCAAGCTGGGCAACGTAGCCGCTGCTACTGCCGGGTCCGCCAGCCAGGCCCTGGCCAAGCGCCTGCCGGACACCTCGCGCAAGGCCCTGGAGCGGCGCTTCGAGTCGTTGCACCGGCTGTTGGACGAGGACAACGGCCCGACCGCTGATCTGGGCCTGGCGCTGCAGGCGCTCAACGACCTGCAACTGCAGCTGCTGGGCCTGGCCCGATCCAGCCAGCCTGAGCTGGCCGCCTTCGAAGTGGCCAAGGGGCGCATGGTCGGTAATCAGGGTGACCCTATCAGCACCCTGCGCAACACCGCCAACCGCCTACCACGGCCGGTAAGTGGCTGGTTTTCGACGCTGGCCGAGGATAGCTGGATGCTGGTGCTGGACAACAGCTACGAGCACATCAACCAGCGCTACGAGACCCAGCTGTACAACGTCTACAGCAAGACAATCGACGAGCGTTACCCGTTCCATGCCCACAGCAGCAGCGATGTGGCGTTGAACGACTTCCGCGAGTTCTTCAAGGTCCAGGGCATCGCCGACCGCTTTTTCGACACCTACCTCAGGCCATTCGTGATCGGCGAGCCAGGCAGCTACCGCCTGCGCGCCGTCGATGGTCGCAGCTTGCCGGTGTCGCGTGAGTTTCTCGTCCAGATGAACAACGTGCAGACCATCCAGCGCGGCTTCTTTGCCGACAACCCCAACGAACCGCAGGTACAGTTCAAGCTAGAGCCGCACACACTGGATTCCACTGTCGGCCGCGCCGAGTTTCGCTTCGGTGCCCAGCAAATAGTGTATCGCCACGGACCGATCGTGCCGATGGCCTTCAAATGGCCGACTGATGCCGACGACGGGCGCACCAGCCTGGCCCTGGAAGGCCTCGACGGCAAGGCTACGGTGCTGGAGAAGAACACCGGCCCGTGGTCGCTGTTCCGCCTGTTCGACCTGATGCAGACCGAGTACCAGAGCGGCCGCGATGTGCTGATGATCAAGGGCAATGTCGGCGGCATGCGGGTCAACTACTTGGTGCTGACCCAGCGTTCGCCCAACCCGTTCGATCTAAGCGCGGTGCGTAACCTGCGCATGCCGGTGGCGCTGTGACGCTGGTGACGGGACATTGGCGCAGCGCCGGGCGCACCGATCCAGGAAAGGTGCGCAGGCGCAACGAAGATGCCTACCTCGACTGCCCCGAGCGCTGCCTGTGGGCGGTCGCCGACGGCATGGGGGGCCACCAGGCTGGTGATCTGGCCAGTCAGATGGTGGTCGGAGCCCTCAACGGTCTGGCGCTGGAGGGCAGTCTAGACGAGCAGGTGCGTGAGGTGCGTCAGTGTCTGCATTGGGTCAATCGCCGCTTGGGCGAGGCGCTGACCGTGGTCGTTGGGCGCGCTGAGCCGATCATGGGTAGCACCGTGGTGGTGCTGCTAGTGCGCGAAGGGCGTGCTGCATGCATCTGGGCCGGCGACAGCCGCTGCTACCTGTGGCGCGGCAAGCGCTTGTTCCAGCTGACCCGCGACCACTCGTTGCGCGAGCAATTGATCGACCAAGGCCGCTACAGCAGCGAAGAGGCCGGGCAGCAGCCCGGCGCTCACGCCCTGACCCGCGCTCTGGGCGGTGATGAAACACTGCGTCTGGAGGTACTGGAATTCGGGGTGATGCCCGGCGACACCTTCCTACTGTGCAGCGACGGTCTGTATCAGGGGCAGAGCGACGAGAGCCTGAGCAAGGCGTTGAGTCAGGCCCAGCCGCCCCGGGCCCTGGAATTCCTGTTCGACAAGGTGCTGCAGGGTCGAGCCCCGGACAACCTTACCGGCGTGGTAGTGCGCCAATGAACGCTGTCGAGTTGCTGGGCAGCGCCAGCGATTACCGGAGTTACTTTGCTACGGTCGCCACGACGCTGCCTGGCGTGCTGCCACCGCTGCTGAACGGGCGCTACAAGCTAGAAGGCTTGCTCGGTGCTGGCGGTGTGGGCATGGTCTACCGCGCCCGCGATCTGCTGGCTGAGCAGTGTGGCGAACCGCAGCCGTTGGTGGCGATCAAGCTGCTGCGCGACGACGTCGCCGCTTGTCCCGATAGTGCTGCTTTGCTGTACAGCGAGTACGCACTCACTCGCCATCTGTCGCACCAAGGCGTGGTACGGGTGCACAGCTTCGAGGTGGACGCCGCCAGCCAACGGGCCTTCTTCAGCATGCAGCTGTTGTCCGGTATGCCTTTGGACCGACTGCTGTGCGAGCAACCTCTGGGCTTGGCTTGGGGTGAACTGAGCAGCATTGCCATGGGCCTGTTGGACGCACTGGCCTTTGCTCATGGGCACGGTGTGTTACATGGTGATATCAAACCCAGCAACTTGATTCTCGGCGAGCAGGGCGTGCAGCTGCTCGACTTTGGCCTGGGCCAAGCCATGGACGGCGTGCTCGATGGCCTGGCCCGGCTCAGCCGCAATCGTATCAGGGCTTGGACCCCGGCCTATGCCGCTCCTGAGCTAATCGATGGCGCGCCCTTGTCGACAGCTTCCGACCTGTTCGCCGCCGCCTGCGTCATTTACGAGTTGGCCGGGGGCAAGCAACCGTTTGATCGCGTTGGTGCTCGAGCCATGGGTGAACAGTATCCAGGCCAGTCGCTGGACCGGCCTGCCAACCTGCCGGCCAAGGTGTGGCCGGCACTGCGCCAGGCCCTGGCGCTGGACCCTGCGGCCCGCCAGTCCGGTGCCCGGGGGCTGCAACAGGCCCTGGTGATCCCCCCCCTTTCGTTATTGCGCCGTTGGTTCGGCCAACCCCAAGGATATCTTGCGGACACGGAGAGCCCCCATGTTCAACCCTAGCGATGCAACTCACTTCAGCCTGACCCTGGAAAACGCCGATGTCGACTTTCAGGTGCTGTCGTTCACCGGCCACGAGGCCGTCAGCCAACCCTACTGCTTCAAGGTGGAACTGGTCAGCGAACGCCCTGACATCGATCTGGAAATCCTGCTGCACAAGCAGGCGTTCCTGGCCTTCGACCTTGACGGTAACGGTATCCACGCGCTTGTTTACCAGGTCGGCCAAGGCGATTCGGGCAAGCGTTTGCACCGCTACCGAATGGTGCTGGTGCCGCACCTGGCGTACCTGGCGCACCGCACTAACCAGCGCATATTCCAGCAACTGAGCGCCCCGCAGATCATCGGTACGATCTTCGAAGAGCACGGCCTACCGAGCGACGCCTACCGCTTCAGCCTCAGCACCCCGTGCCCTGTGCGCGAGTACTGCGTGCAGTACGACGAGACCGATCTGCACTTCGTGCAGCGCCTGTGTGAAGAAGAGGGCATGCACTACCACTTTGAGCACAGCCGCGAAGGCCATCTGCTGGTATTTGGCGACGACCAGACGTTCTTTCCCAAGCTGAGCGCTCCGGTGGCCTACATGCAGGGCAGCGGCATGGTCGCCGATGAGCCTGTGATAAAGCGCTTCAACGTGCGTTTAGAAACCCGCCCCAGCCGCGTTACTCGTCGCGACTACGACTTCCAGAAGCCACGCCTGCTAATGGAAGCCGCGTATAAACCAGCCCAGCCGGCTTTCGCTGAGCCAGATCTGGAGGACTACGACTACCCGGCTGGTTTTACCGATCGCACGCGCGGCAAGCAACTGAGTCAGCGCGCGTTAGAACGCCATCGTGCCGACTTTTGCCTGGCCGAGGGCCAGGGTGATGTGACCCGTTTGGTGAGTGGGCACTTCATGGGGTTGTCCGAACACCCGCGCGCCGAGTGGAACGACCTGTGGCTGCTGACCGAGGTGCATCACGAAGGCAAGCAGCCGCAGGTACTGGAAGAGTCGGTGACCAGCGACACAACCGACGATAAGGAAGACTTCCACCAGGGGTACCGCAACCGTTTCCTGGCTACCCCATGGGACGTGTTCTACCGCCCGCCGCACAAACACCCCAAACCCCAGGTGCTAGGCAGCCAGAGCGCCATAGTCACCGGCCCGAAGGGCGAGGAGATCTATTGCGACAAGTACGGCCGGGTGAAGGTGCAGTTTTTCTGGGACCGTGAAGGCCAGGGCGACGAGACCACCAGCTGCTGGCTGCGGGTGTCGTCCAGCTGGGCGGGCGGGCGATACGGCGGTGTGGCCATCCCACGGGTTGGCATGGAAGTGCTGGTCGGTTTTCTCGAAGGTGATCCTGACCGCCCGCTTGTGAGTGGATGCCTGTATCACGGCGAGAACGTCCCGCCTTATGAACTACCGGCGCACAAGACTCGCAGCGTGTTCAAAACCCTGAGCAGCCCCGGTGGCGGCGGCTTCAACGAGCTGCGTATCGAGGACAAGACAGGCCAGGAGCAGATCTTCGTGCACGCTCAGCGTGACTGGGACCAGCACATCGGCCATGACCAGAAGGTCTACGTCGGCAACGAGCGCCACGATACCGTGGTGGGCAACAGCTACAGCAAGTCCGAGGCCGAGGAACACCGCACCACGGTGGGCGACCGCAAGACCGAGATCAAGCTCGACGACCACCTGACCGTGGGCAACAGCCAGCACGTGAAGATCGGTGGCTCGCAGTTGGTGGAGGCGGGCAGGGAGATTCACATCAAGGCTGGGGAGAAGGTCGTGATCGAAGCGGGGCTGGAGCTGACGCTCAAGGCCGGTGGCAGTTTCATCAAGCTCGATCCCGGAGGGGTGACGGTGCTGGGCTCGCAGATCTTGCTCAATGCCGGTGGTTCGCCGGGCAGTGGCAGCGGGATAGCGGTGAAGGCGCCGGCGTTGCCGGGGGCGGTGGATGCAGATCAAGCGGGGGCGGTGCCTGCGCCGCTTCAGAAGCACCGTGGGCGGTATCAGCTGCTTGACGAGAAAACGGGCAAGCCTCTCGCGGGAGCCGCCTATGTACTCGTACAACCTGACGGGACGCGTTTGGCTGGGTATAGCGATGAAAAGGGCTTCACCTTCCAGGCGGTGACAGAGGGGCCAGCGGATTTGAATCTGCTGACGCCGCACCGCAAGCCTGAGCCGGTAGAGCAGTTGTTCAGGGCGGGTGAAGCAGCGCCTCAGGAGTTGAACATGGACCACAAAGATATCTAGTCAGAGGGATGACGTATGGCTATGCCACAAATGCCAGAACTGCCGCAGGGTTGTACCAAAACGAGTATCGAGGGTACGGTCAAGGACGCCCCGTTGCCTTCGCTTGGAAATAAGCCGTATTTGATGGAAAAGGCCGAGTATGCCATGAAGTTTCCCAAGCTGAGCATGCGGAGTAGTAAGAGTGGCGGGAGCAACTCTATTGAGCTGAAACAGATTGTTATGAGCGGCTTGATCAGGGCGGACGAGTACCGTTTTGCATTTAACTGGGCCTACAAGGCTGAGGTTAGCTTTGATATGAGGTTTTCTCCGCCTAAGCCCTTTTTAAGCTCGTCGGGCGGAGTGCAGGATTCAGGGCGGCGGCATTCATTGACACCATTTCCGAAAGGATTCATGGGGGGAAAGCTCAGGCGGCCCGATGTGACAATTGTCACGAATAAGAGTATCAGGTGGCCTGGGCAGGCGGGCCCAGATCATCAGGGAGTCGAGCATCCGAATAATTTGGAACGTATTGTTGAGGTCAAGTTTCCAGGTGATGTGCTAGGCAGTGAACAACGTAGGGACTATATCCGGATTGCGGGCAGTTCAAAAAAATTTTCGGTTCTGGAGGTGACTGACTGCCGAGAGAACGAAGAGCGTGAAAAGGATCGTGAGTACAATGCTCACACCAATCCGACGCAAGCGTACGACTCTCGACAGTGGCCTGTCCCGTTCGAGCGGCCTCGGAAGGCTCCAACACCAGTACCTGTTTATGGCCCAACAGCGACATCCAAACCTGCCTATGTTGAGGCGTGGACTTTGGCTCAGGAAGCTGTGGAAAGTTTACGCGAAGGCGGAAAGAATGCGATCGATGCTTTGTCTCAAGAGGTCAGGCAGTATTTGGAGAGCGCTAGCGCCTGGCTGACGCAGCAAGGTAAATGGATTCGCCAAGAAGCCGGAAAGGCCTGGGAGTGGGTGAGCGAGAGCACAGGAGAAGTGCTGCGATGGACAGATGAACAGTTGAGGGAAATGTGGCAGCAGGTACAACGCTACACTGACTTGACCCTTGACATGCTCAAGGAAATTGATTGGGTACAAGTTCTAGTAGATATCGGCATCGTCGTGGGTACCGTTGTGGTGGTAATTGCCATCGGTGCTGGGTTGGTGGCCGCTGGCGTACCTGCGGCTATTGTGAGTGCTCTTGTTGTTTTGGTCAGGCTTGCTCAAATGTTCTGGGGAGTTTTAGCGGCTGTTCTCGGAGGAGGGGCAGTGCTGACTGCCGCCTCAGCGTGAAGGATATGACAATGAACAATATTGAAAAAATTAAAAATGAACTCGCCGGTCTCGAATTCGACTCTTCCGAGGGCGTTCCGGTAGTCAGACTAGGCTTGGTCGTTACGTTGTATTTTAAAAATGGCTACACGCCTGCAGTTATAAGTAATATAGTCGCCTGCTTTCGGAAATTCTCAGTGGAGTTTGAAGGCTCGCTTCGAAGTATGGTTTATAAGCGCTACAAGAAGTACTCCGGCAAGTCGCTGGAAAGTGCCTTGGAGGCAGTTACAGCGAAAGCGGATCAATTTGAATTGTATTTGAGTAGCGCTTCCTCTGCTTATGACGTTGGTGTCTACAGTTTGGCGGTGCTTACTACCCTTGAGGATCTCGGTGATTCTCTAAGGTCTTACATTAAGTTGACCGTGCCCTGGGAGGAGTTGGGCACGCCTGACGGCGTTGAGCGGTTTCAGGAGTGGGTGCTGTATCTCAGTGAGCAGGTGGATGCCGAGCACGGCTATGGCGGCTTATCCACTTTGTTACCGTATGACTTCGACAGGTATATGCCAATCGAATACGAGCTTTCACAGAAGTACCCAGGATTGGAAGTCGATACCATGGCAATGGCCCATTCACTGAGGCTGGTCGGGTCTATCAAGGGCGTTAACTGGTTCACCATCGTGGGTCGATCACTGCTAGAGCGGCTGGGCGGCCTGGACACGGTTTGCCGCAAGCTGTCCTCTCAAGGAGGCATCCAATGCCTCGAGTACAGCAGTGGGTTGGTCGTCAGGGCCGGTGCCTTACCTGAGCTGGGCTCTGTAACAGAACTGCCCAAGCTGTACGTTGCCGCTAACCGTGTATTGAAGCCGTTGCGTTCGTCGGACCCGGATACGCTGCAATCGTACTCCGAGTATGGCAATGGCTATGACGAGGAACGTTCGCTGCGTTGGTATGCACGCTTCGATGAGGATGAGCCGGTCGCGCAAAGCCCGAGAAAAATCGCCGCAGGTGGCATCTGTACCCATACCGGGTATTGGTTCAGCCCAGCCCAGGCCGACTCCCGTCGTTTCTTCAACGCAGGCGAGGTTATGCCGGAGTTTGTAGGCTCTGCATGGGGGGCGACCTTCTGGTATTGGGCAGGCCAGGAATAGTGGTGCTGGAAGCTTAAGGTTGGGGTGTCACTTCGGATCGCTTCAACTTCGTCGGTGGCGAGTACACCTTCAATAACAAGTGTACGCTGCTTGGCGGGTGGGGGGCGGAGTTAAAGGATATCTGCCGCCAGCAGATGATCCAGATCACTCACAGTCAGCCCATGGGTAAATGGACCCTGGGTGCGAACATCCAGTGGTACACCGGTAAGGATGAAGGGCGGTCGCTGGCGGGGGATCTCGACAATCGGACCTGGTCCGGATTGTTTTCAGCGATGTATGGCGCGAACACCTTTTATATCGGCTTGCAGAAGGTTTCCGGTCAAGACGGCTGGATGAAAGTCAACGGTACTTCGGGTGGATCGCTGGCCAACGACAGCTTTAGTTCCAGTTACGAAAATGCCAATGAGCGCTCCTGGCAGGTGCGTCACGATTATAATTTCGTGGCATTGGGCGTTCCCGGTCTGGTCATTATGAATCGTTATATCAAAGGTAGCGGTATTCATGTAGGAGGTGAAATCGGCGTCAAAGAGTGGGGGCGGGAGACAGAGCTTGCTTACCTGTTCCAGGCTGGCGCGCTCAAAGACTTGAATATTAAATGGCGTAACTCGACCTTGCGTCGGGGGTGGGGTGCCACACGAGCTTTAATGAAAATCGTTTGGTCATGAACTATCCGCTCTCATTATTTTGATACTTTGTGATGCTCGGTGTTCTGTGCCCGCTGTACATAGTTGCAGCGGGGGCGGCTGACAGCGTCGAGCAGTGCCTCAATCACTGCCCTTTGGCAGCGGGCGCCAAGAAGCTAGTTACTGAGCCTCTGTCTTGATCCCCCACCCGCAAAATCAGTACGAACTCACCCCGCCTTCCCCTAGCCGTGACGCCGTGGGCTACCTGGGCATATCGCTGATCCCGTCAGCGGGCATTTCAAAAATTTCTGCCGCGCCCAACAGGTCCACTGCGGACAGCAAGACATCGTGGTCGATTGGGCCTTCCAGGATCAGGGTGTGCTGGGTGTGATTGTCGGTCAGGCGCAGCGTAGGGGTAGGGTTGAATCCGGTTTCCAAGGCTTCCGCTTTTTGCGTGTCCACGACTTGGGCTGCCCGTTCGCCGGCCAGGCAGCGTTGTAGGGACGGGCTGATGTCTGGATAGTCTTGTTCAGAAGCCAACCGACGGCCGTTGCCTTGGGTATGGAGATAGATCCAGACCACCTTCCCCCACAAGCCTTCGCGTCCTTCAGGCTGACCCACGCATTCCATCCGCCGCGCTTCCCGACTGGCGGCCGGTTCATGCAGGGGGAGGGGCAGGTGACGCCAGGCGAGGTTGACGTGATCATTGGTGACGATCCAGCGCTGCAGTTGCGGCAGGTAGACCTGGCAGTGCGGGCATTCCAGGTCGGCGTAGAGGGTGATAGTGAAGCGCGCTTCGGGGTTGCCGTAGATCCGCGGCGGGCCATCATCGGCGGTGGACCGAAAAGGTAGCGGCAGCCACCAGCACAGTGCCAAAACCGCGGCTGCGAGCCAGCCGCAGGCCCACTTTAGGTTGGTTGCACTCATCCGTTCGTGCATGCTGTTGCTCCTCGCAATTCCAGGTCGAACGGCTCGATACCACGTGCACTGTCCATATCCTGAGGGGTGCGGATTGCGGCATCGAGTCCACTGATGCCGAGTTGCTGCATGAGGCTATGACGCTGGCATTTTCTTCAGGTTCCCTCATCGCCCATCGAGGCGGCGCGGGGGCGACTTGGAAGTAAATTCACAGGAGTTCGCGCTGGTCTGGCAGGACCAGGGTTTGCAGGTTGCCCGGCGCGTCATTGTGGGACTGCAACAAGCCAGCGCTAGCAGTTGCACGTTGGCGTCGTCGAAGTCTACAGCTTCTTCCAACAGCGTCTGGCCGAGCGCTACCCCTTCGTTGTCAGGGTACCCGACGCTTCGCTGGAAGACTTTGAAGCGTTCTTCGGGCCGAATGGGTGACTGCCGCCAGCCAGGCTATCGATAAACTGAAGTTGGGTGCGCGCGCGGTGCGTGTTCACGGGCAAGGAAGTACAGCCATGCTGAAGCGCTGATCAAGCCCACAACCCAACCAGCACCAACGCCGCCACACCAAGCCCGACTGCAACCGAGCAGCCACCCAGCGACAGCGCCGCCCGGCCTTGCCGATACCAGCCGTCATGGCCCAATTGCCGTGCCGGCGCCAGCAGGCTGCGCCACCGCAGTTCCGTGTCGTGAAACGCCTGCAAATTCGCCGTATCGGCATCCAGCCAGCGGCGGAAGTCGATCCGCTCGCACGCCGTCACCTGCGGGCTCTGCAAGCGCACATACCATTGCCCGGCCACGCTCGCCAGCACATCCCGGCGCGAGCGGCCAGCCTGCAGCGCCTGATCCATGTTGCGCTCGATACTCGCCAGTGGCAGGTCAAGGCGCACAGCAATGCTGGCGAAGTCCAGTTGATCGAGGCGGTTGAGCAGGAATACCTGCTGTACGCGCCGTGGTAGCCGCTTCAGTGCATACAGCAGGGCATCGTCGGCATCGTGCTCGGCAGCAGGAGCGGGGTGTTCAAGGGGCAGCATCAGACGGGTCATGGACAGCTCCTTGCTCTTTAAAGGGGGAGGGGGCATCTTCCGTGATGCGGAAACAGCGTAGGCGAAACGAGATTGATTCTCAAGTGCTGATTCCGCAAAGTTTTGTAACGAGCGTTCACGCCCTGAAACACCTTTGCTATCATGCGCGCCATCACGATCTTCATTAGCCTGAAGAGCCAAAAAAAAGACCCGGCAAAAAAGCCGGGTCAAAAACCGTGATTAGCCTGATGAGGAGATAATCTGAGAGCGACCTAAGCTTTCAGGTTATCCAGCGGATCTCGCGATCAGCTGAGTGCAATAATAATCGTTATCATTTGCCAGTCAAATGAATTTTCGCTAATCCGGTAAAAAAGTTTTACCGGCGCGCTTCCTTGTCCCGGCAATCGGGGCCTTTGCCGTTACCCGGCCATCACGTCTTCTCCCTTCTTTCGTAGCTAGAAACCCGGTTCGCCGTTGGGTTTGTGCTCCAGCAGGGCACGCGCCATATCCATCATGTGCATCAGGGCATAGGTCAGCTCGCGCTGGCTGCCGTGCTGGTGCGTGGCGGTTTCCTGCGCGGTAGCGGCGGCACAGCGCAGCAGGGCGATCGCATGTTCCAGCGCCTGCTCGCCGGTCACCCCTTCGTGCAGGGTCCAGATTTTAGTGTCCAGGGTCGGGCGTGGCGGGTTGGGGTTGAGGTAGTAGTCGAGCGCGCGGCGGGCAGCTTCGCTGTCGAGATCTGTTTCGTCGTTTTTCGGTGGTTTCATCCTGATACCTGCTAGAGCCAGTAGGGGAAGGGGTCCGACCGATAATAATACCTCGGGTATTTTCACGCCCTTTGATAAATAATACTGAATGTTTATTGAGCGGTGAAAGGCAGTCCGTATCGTGCCAGCGATGAATATGGATAAATGGATTGCCCTCGTCCGTGACCGGATGGAGGAGCTTGGTCTCACTCAAGAGCAGCTTGCCGAGCGCGTTGGCGTGTCTCAAGGCAGCGTAGGGCATTGGGTGAACAAGCGGCGTCAGCCGAAGATCGAGTCGATGAACCGCACGTTCGTCGAGATTGGCATGCCTCATTACAACGTCAGCCTGCAGCTGCGCATTCAGGGCCAGGCTGGCGAGGAGCGTGGCGTCTATCAGATGGATGAGGCAGATGACGATCTGGATCTCATGCAGTACATCGTGTGTTTCCGCTACCCGGTGTTGGCCTGGAATCAGCTAGGTGTTACAGAGCGTGATGAGCCTGGTGTGTTCGAGCAGACGGACTACCTGGCCCAGGGCAAGGCATTCTGGTTGACGGTTGAAAATGACGCGATGAGCGCCGTCAGCGGTCGCAGTGTGCCGCAGGGCATGCGGATGCTGGTGGACCCGGGTGTGGAGGCTGAGGCGGGGCGTTTGGTTATCGCGCGTCAGCCTGGCAAACCGGCGATTTTTCGCGAGCTGGCCGAAGAAGGTGGGCAGCGTTATCTGAAGGCATTGAACAGTAACTACCCGGCGCTGTTGTGCGAAGAGGGTTGCGAATTTCTCGGGGTGGTCGTGCGGGTGCATGGGGCCTTTTGAACGGGTTTGAATGGGTGATGGGGCTGGAGGGCGCAAGTCTTGGGTTTTGGGGCGCCTTCGAGATCGAGCGCCGCCCGCGCGGCGCATCGCGAGCTGCGCTCGCTCCTTGTATGTTGTGTCTGACCTGGCCAGAGAGGTTATTCTCGTCAGGTTCAAGAAGCACTTCCGGGGAGACCGATCGCTCCT
>NZ_JAPFCG010000094.1:0-382 GCF_026240995.1 Pseudomonas sp. DCB_BI
ATCCTCGGGGTAAGATCCCCCTCTCGTCTCCCAATCTCACTCCCGCTCCCCATCGCTGTCTTAACCGGTTTCGGCCGTGATCGCGCGGTTTTTTGGGTTCGCTCGACCTGATCGGTGCTCCCGTTGGTGTTGTGGTAGGTGACGGTCGCGTACAACAAGGATCCCAGCCCCGTGAAGGTCAATCTCGGCGTCGGCGCCTACCGGACCGAGGTAAGGTGTTTTGGGGGAATTTCTATTGATTTTTTGCTCCTTCGTATTTTGGATTGGATTGGTGGTGGATTTGACTTCGATTTTGTGGTCTGATCGGAGTAGGAAGGGAAGCCCCTGGTGCTGAATGTGGTCAGGCGCGCTGAGCAGATGCTGATCAACAACCCGTAAGTCT
>NZ_JAPFCG010000095.1:0-381 GCF_026240995.1 Pseudomonas sp. DCB_BI
TGGTGATGGTGGTGTGAGGAGACGGTGACCTGGGTCCCCTGGCCCCAGTAGTCCTTTGGTTCGATTCCCCAACCCGCTGGGGCACAGAAATACACGGCCGTGTCTTCAGGGTCCAGGTTGTTCATTTGCAGGTACAGCGTGTTCTTGGCGTTCTCTCTGGAGGTGGTGAACCGGCCCTTCACGAAGTCTGCATAGGTTGTAGTATGACCATCGCTAGTAATACGTGAGACCCACTCGGGCCCCTTTCCTGGGGCCCGGCGGACCCAGTTCATGGGATAGTCACTGAAGACGAATCCAGAGGCTGCACAGGAGAGTCTCAAAGACCCCCCAGGCTGCACCAAGCCTCCCCCAGACTCCTGCAGCTGCACCTGGGCCATGGCC
>NZ_JAPFCG010000096.1:0-380 GCF_026240995.1 Pseudomonas sp. DCB_BI
GTTCACCCCGTTTGTGTGTGTTTGGTTTTTGGTCCGTGCTCTTTGGTGTAAAAGTCCAACACCCGGGGGATGGGCCGGGGCGGCGCCCTTGTTCGGGGGACACGCCCGCTCCCACTGTTTTGGCTTTTTTTTTTGTAAATTGAGGAAGAGTTGTTTCCCCTGGTACTGCACCAGCCTCAAGCCTGCGGGATACCTGGGGGAGCGGGCTTGCCCCGCGAAGCATCCAACACGGTGCATGGCACGGGCTTCGCCCGTGTTCGCGGGGCAAGCCCGCTCCCACAGGGGATCGCGCTAGATTCTGGAAATTGAGCAAGTCAGTTGTTTCCCCAGGTACTGCATCAGCCTCAAGCCTGCGGGGGTACCTGTGGGAGCGGGCTTGT